>JBAXWU010000001.1:0-56805 GCA_037128235.1 Chitinophagia bacterium
AATTTAAGAGTCAAAGATGCTATTGTGGATAGAATGCGTGAAGTCACACAACAACGTCCTTCCACTGGCTCCGATTTAGCAGGGGCAGTGGTATATTTATTTTGGAAAAATGATGAAGCGGAAGTTTTCTTAGATACTTCAGGTGAAACTTTAGCGAAACATGGTTATAGAAAATTACCAGGTACAGCTCCTATGTTAGAAGCCTTAGCAGCTGCCACCATACTTTCTACTAAGTGGGATAGAAAAGGAGCCTTTGTAAATCCAATGTGTGGTTCTGGTACCTTGGCTATTGAAGCAGCCCTTATTGCTACTAATAGAGTTCCAGGTTTATTGAGAACACAGTATGCCTTTATGCATATTCTTGGTTATAAAAGAGAAATGTACGAAGTAGAAAATGCAAAATTGAAAGAACAAATTATTAAAATTCCCGGACTGCAAATTATAGCTTCTGATATTAGTAAGCGCGCCACTGAAACGGCAAAGACCAATGCTACTGTGGCAGGAGTTGACCACTTAATATATTTTCAAGACTGCGATTTTGAGCAAACAAATGTTCCTTCCAATACTAACGGCGCTGTAGTTATGTTTAATCCTGAATATGGAGAGCGTTTAGGAGAGGAGTTAGAATTAGAAGCCACTTATGCAAGAATGGGAGACTTTCTAAAAAATAATTGTAAAGGGTATACGGGTTATATATTTACGGGTAATTTAGAATTAGCTAAAAAAGTAAGATTAAAACCTAGCAGACGCATAGAATTTTACAATGCCACCATTGATTGCAGGTTGTTAGAATATGAATTATATGCGGGTACTAAAAGAGTGGAGAAACTGCAAGAACCACCTATTGTAAGTGAATCCTAGTTTTTAATAGGTAGCTTTTGATTATGTATTAACATATATTTCGATGTCTCATAGATGGTCTTTGTTAAAATATCCATTTGTTTTTGTGCGCTATCATTTTTAACAACTTTATTATCTAAGACACTCTCGAATATGGTTTTATTTGGGTTTTTTAATTGATACCCATAATAGTATTCATTGTTAAGTACCCCAATTTGCTGGTTAAAGTCGTCGTATAAAAATATCGTATTCTTATTTTGTTGCACTGTGGTAAATATATTTTTACCCATAGTGGTATTGGTATAAGGGATATTGCATATAGAGGCTATGCTTGGCATAACATCCACCTGAGACACAGGGATTGAATATTCCTTAGGCTGCAAAATAGAAGGTGCATAAAACAAGAAGGGAATATGCATATTGGTTAAGCCTTGTTCTGTAAAAGATTTAGGTAACATTTTTCCTGCATCTCCTTTAATGCCGTGGTCTCCAATAAATACAAACAAAGTTTCATTAAAATATTTTTCTTTCTTAGCTGCCTCTATAAATTGTTCAATGCAGTAGTCGGTATATCTAAAGGCATTGTACTCGTCATTGTTTTCAAAACCATATTTCAATAAAGAATCCTTGGGTACTGTTTTTTTAACAAATACTTTTAAATCTTCCGAAGGAATGGTATAAGGGCGGTGGTTGTCGGCAGTTTGAATAATGGCAAAAAATGGTTTGCTATTCTTACTTAAAGTTTTATTAGCCTCCATAAATAAGTCCTTGTCACTAATACCCCAAACATTAATCTCACTTGACTGAAAACTACCTTGTTCAAAAATTTTTAAATCTGTAATATTATTATTTAAAACTCCTTTAATATTTGCCCATCTTGTACTGCCTCCTAAAAAATAATACTTTTCATAATTCTTAAATTCAGACATGATAGTATGCTGATCCACTGCTAATGGGTTGCGGCTTGATGTTTTTCCTTCTAATATATCAGGCGTACCTGTTAATACGGCCCAAACTCCTCTAGCAGTGCCATAGGCAGGAGAAAAGGCCCTATTAAAATAGATACCCTGTTTTTTCATACTATTGAAATAGGGTGTGGTATTTAAAGGGTTACCCATCATAGAGCTTTTGTAAGCTGAAAACGATTCACATATAACTAGTACTACATTTTTAATTTTAGAAGCTTCCACATTATTATCTACAGGACTTTCTACTCTTGTAAATTGAAGATTTTGCGCATCTTGTTCATTGGTAGGTATAGCCAAGTAAGCAGCTATAACATTGTAATTTTTTTTAATTAAATCGGTATCTATCTTAGAAGACCTGAAATTTAAACTACTAAAAAAAGACTGCATGGGGTTTAAGGCCAGATTGGCTTTATAATCGCTGCCTAAACTATAGGCGTCACTCCATCTAAGTGGATATTGACCACCTTCATAAATTATATTTCCAATGGCACTATATACTAACACTAAAAAAAACAATACTTGAATACTCCATTTTTTCCAACCACTTAAAGTACTTGTATATTTATTACTAAAAAAGTAAGTAAAAGAAATAAACTTATAAAAAATAAATTCAATCAAAATAAAAGCTAAAAATATAATTATAACATGATAAGACTGCCACATCATTTCTAAAGATATAAGCGGGTTGTCGATATAGCTTAAAATGCTTGCATTGAGTCGTTGATGAACGTAGGCATAATGAATAAAATCGGCTGTATAAAAAAATAGTAAAAGGGTTACCAATAGTACCCAAATGGAAATAGCTATTTTTTTTCCATATCTAGTATTAAAAGGATCAATTGGCTTTATAAAGGAAAATAATAAAATAACCCCCATGACAATAGAGACATATCTTAGATCAAATCTAGCACCTAATATAAAAGCTGCTGTTAAGTCATTTTGAGAAGAGATGGGAGACCTAAAAAAATAAACAAAAACAAATCTCATGATAGTCATTAAAATTAAAAAAACTATCCCTAATAATAATGTCCATCTAATGGTTTTAGGTAAAAATGTTTTTTTCATTTAATGATTTAGTCGTAAAGTAAATAGGGCTGCATTGTTTTTTCCCATTGTGTGACCTTTAAAGCCGATACCACTTTATTTAACCAGTCTTTTAAAGGGAGGTCGAATAATTTTTCAGCATCAGGAATTCCTAAGAGTAAAGATAAATGATTAGCGCCACTAGGGTTTACATTCGTTGGGTAGGGTTGCCATTTAAAATCTTGTGGGTGAATGTCCTTTATAAGCTTAAGTAATATAAGCCCTGTCAACACCGGATTAAATGCGCTAGGGGCAATGACTTTAATGCGAATGCCTTTCATGTCTTCAATTTCATTATCAATTAACATAGTTAATCGAAGGGTTTCAATTTTAATATCGTCTTTTAAAATATTCTGCCAAACCATTACAATGGCAGGCATATTAAACCAAGTAGTACCAATCCATTCAAAACTATAATCACTACCTCTTCCCACCGAAACATTGGTGGCTTCAAATAAACAAAGTCCTGGATAGAGTAAACAAGCTTCAAAATTTTGTAGAGCTGGCGAAGGGTTTACCCATTTATAATTCCAATCAAAAAATAAATGCTCTCTTTTTAAATTTTTACAAGGAATTATTTTTAAATCGGCCTTCCAATTTTGACTTTCATTAAAATACTTAGCTAGTTCACCAAAACTAGATTGATGTTTTATAGGAATAGAGAACCTTCCAATAAAACTGCTCAGCGAACTATCTAGCATGGGGCCTTCTACCAAATTAAACATTCCTCCTAAGGGGTTAGGCCTATCTAAAATATAAATGGGTAAATTAAATTTTGCAGCTGCTTCAATAAAATAACTCATTGTCCACAGATAGGTATAGAACCTAGTGCCCGCATCGGGTATATCAAATAATAGTAAATCAATCCCTTTTAGATCCTCTTTAGTGGGCGCTAATTTTTCATTGTATAAACTAATGACAGGTAATTTAGTAATGGGGTCTACCTCATTTTTAATTTTATGTCCATCTGCACCTTTTGTACTAATGCCATGTTCTGGTGAAAATAATTGAACGATATTAAATCCGGCGTCTATCAAAGCCTTTCTGCTGGATATGCCTTTAATAGTAGTGGCAGCATCATTGGTCAAAAAAGCAATCTTTTTAGTTTTCCATTTTGGATCTAATGCCAGTAAGTTATCTATGCCAAGTTGAATGCTCATTATTTATTTTTCCAATTTCTTAAAATGTAAATTTAACTTCAAATTTTCGATCACATTAAATATAATCGGGCAGCGGTCATAGTGCATGAAAGTCGTAAACATTCTTTTTTTTAATGCAGGGATATGAAAGGCTGGAAATTCTTTGCAACCAGCAAAACGGTGTTCATATACTGAACAACTATTGCCGACTAGAAAATGACAGGGTATTGAGTTTATGACCATTCTTCCCGATTCCCCTTTAGCAATATAGGCTTCATCAAATTCCTCCCTTGTTTTTCCTAAATAGTTAGCCAAATTAGAGGCTTCCGCTTGGTCAATGTTGACCATTAAGCTTTTACAGCAATTACCACAGCTGGTACAGTCAATTTGAGGACTAATTAGTTCTGACAAAGAAAATGCTTCATTGTCAAGGGCTTCACTGTCTATTTCAGTTAGAAATGTCTGGAATTGATCGTTTTCCGCGCTTAATTCGCCTGCCCTTTGCTTGATATAATCAAGGTCGGTAATGGGGTATTTTGGGTCTGTTTTGATGCTTTAAAGATAAGAGAATAATCGTTTATCCACATAATTTGGGTAATTGGTGAAAAGTAAAATTGGGGTAACCACCACGCTCATTAGATTTGCAGACAGACAAGGGCCTTTTTTTGCCCCTAAAGCATTGATAATTATGGCAGAAACTAAGATTCCATCAGAGTATAACGAAGATTCGATTCGGTCTTTAGATTGGAAGGAACATATACGATTAAGACCAGGTATGTATATTGGTAAATTAGGAGATGGTTCAGCTCCTGATGATGGTATTTATGTACTCATGAAAGAAGTCATTGATAATTGTATCGATGAACACACCATGGGGTATGGTAAACAAATTGAAATAGGCATAGTAGGTAAAGAAGTCACCATTCGAGATTATGGACGCGGTATTCCTCTTGGAAAAATTGTAGATGTTGTAAGTAAAATAAATACGGGTGCTAAGTACGATAGCAAGGCCTTCCAAAAATCGGTGGGCTTAAATGGAGTAGGTACCAAAGCGGTGAATGCCTTAAGTGAAGACTTTTTAGTAACTGCTTTTAGAGAAGGTAAGCAAAGAACAGCCAGTTTTAAAAAAGGTGTTTTGGTTAGCGAAACCAAAGAAATAAAAACGACGGAAGCCAATGGAACCTTGGTGGTATTTACGCCCGACTCTTCCATGTTTAAAAATTTCCATTACATACATGAGTATATCGATGGACAATTATGGAACTACTGTTATTTAAATGCGGGATTAAGTATTCTATTTAATGAAAAAAAGTATGTTAGTAAAAATGGTTTATTAGACTTACTTGAAAGAAAAACCAATCCGGACGAACTTAGATACCCTATCATACATTTAAAGGGAGAAGACATTGAAGTAGCCTTATCTCATAATAACGATTATGGAGAAGATATTTTTTCATTTGTCAATGGACAATACACTACTCAAGGAGGAACGCATCAACAAGCTTTTAGGGAAGCCTATATTAAAGTGATTCGTGATTTCTATAAAAAAGATTACGACGCTTCTGATATTAGAACCAGTATTGTAGCTGCTATTTCGGTAAGAGTGCAAGAGCCTGTATTTGAAAGTCAAACGAAAACAAAATTAGGTTCGCAGAATGTAGCAGAGGGCGGCCCAAGTATGAAGAATTTTATAACTGAATTTTTAGCTAAAGAATTAGATAATTTTTTACATAGAAATACAGCCACAGCGGAAGCGCTTAAAAAAAGAATTGAACAAAACGAACACGAAAGAAAAGAATTAGCGGGCATTAAAAAATTAGCGAATGAAAGAGCGAAGAAGGCCAATTTGCATAATAAAAAATTAAGAGATTGTCGTGTACATTTAAACGATGATTTACCTACGAAGAATAAAGAAATGTTCATTTCCTTACAACAAGGAAGTACCCTATTTATTACCGAGGGAGATTCTGCTAGTGGAAGTATCACAAAGTCTAGAAATGTAGATACGCAAGCGGTATTTAGTTTAAGAGGTAAGCCCTTAAACGCTTTTGGTTTGACAAAAAAAGTGGTTTACGAAAATGAAGAGTTTAATTTATTGCAACATGCTTTGAATATTGAAGAGGGTTTAGAAGGCTTAAGGTATAATCAAATAGTCATTGCTACCGATGCCGATGTAGACGGAATGCATATTCGTTTATTAATTCTCACTTTCTTTTTGAATTTTTTTCCAGACCTAGTTAAAAAAGGTCATGTATTTGTTTTAGAAACACCCTTATTTAGAGTGCGAAATAAGCAAAAGACTATTTATTGTTACGATGAAACGGAGAAGCAGGCAGCCATGAAAGAATTAGGTACTAAACCAGAGATTACAAGGTTTAAAGGTCTAGGAGAGATTAGCCCAGAAGAATTTGGCAAGTTTATTAATGCTGATATTAAATTGGATCCTGTTATTTTAGAACAAGGAGATCATATCCAACATTTATTAGAATATTATATGGGTAAGAACACCCCAGAGAGACAGGATTTTATTATCAATAACTTAAAAGTAGAATTGGATAAAGCGCATGATACACTTAGTATTTAATACAGCAGATATTGCTTCTATTGAAGCAGCCATAGCCCTAGATGAGTCAATGTCAGGTAAAGTCATTGAAATAAAAGACGACTATGCCGTGGGCCCATTGTTAGATATATTTGAAACTGAAGGTTATCAGGCTAGACGTGATTGGTGGAAAAATATATTGGAACATTCACCTTACGAAGAACAATTAGCTATTGTAGATGATAAGTTAACCGTTCATGAACTTATTCAAAATTTAGAAGAAAACCCTGAGCAGGAAGCATGGTTTTGGATGGGACAAAATGCACATGATGTTTGTGGTTATTATTGGTTAATGAGTCAGTTAAAACCTTACCAAGGTCGTTTACAAGTACTGTATTTAAATAACCTTCCTTTTTTAAATGATAAAGGACAATTATTTTACCCCACCCATTTAAGTGAAATACAAGCTAAAGAATTTTTGAAAGCTAAAAAATTAGCCCGTCCTATAACTTTAAGTGAATTTGAGATTGATCCAGATGAGTGGAAAAAGTTATGTCAAGAAAATGAGGGGGTTCGATTTTTAGAAGGAGGTAAGAAATTACTAAGTATGCCCATTAGTTTTTATGATAAAGATATTTTTTCTTTACTTACTAAAAATGCACAAAAACTACCAAGTGCACTAGCGCATATAATAAGTAAAATGAAGGTTAAAACTGGAGATGCTTTTATTGTATCAAGATTAAAAGCCATGCAAGAAATAGGCAAGGTGGTTCTAGCAGGTAATTGGCAGAAAGGCTGGAAGGATATGGTGGTACAAATGCCAGGAGGTTCAACATTGGTTGCAGAAGAGTAAATTAATCAGAGTGATCAGAGAAGAGTGAATAAAGAAGATTAACAAGATTAAGAAGATAAACAAGATTAAGAAGATAAACAAGATAAGAGGATAAACAAGATAAAGAGGATAAAAAAGATAAAGTTCTTTAAAATAATAAAATGAGTGTATCAGTTTCTAATATAGATGTAAAAGCAATAGATGAGCGTGGCGCACTACATTATTTTAGTACCGATAGAACAGGAGAGTTTTTATTGGTGTATAGAAAGGCGGGTACGATTAGTGGGCAACATTATCATAAGGGAAAGTCGGCTGGGAAAAACCCTGAAGAAATGTTACTAGTGCAAGGTAGCTTAACTATGCACTGGAAGAATTTAGAGACGAATGAATCAGATACTATCACCATAGAAGCGCCTTCTAGGGTGATCATTGAAGCCAATGTTTGGCATGAAGTAAAGGCGCTAACAGATATTATTTTTATTGAATTAAATAGTTTAGCAGAAGGTAGTGAAGATACTTACCGACTCTAATGAAGATTAAATATGGCAAAAGAGAAAAATTTAAGTAGGGTTACAGAGAATGAATCTGGTGTTCAAGGCCAATATAAAAATTGGTTCTTAGAATATGCTTCTTATGTAATATTAGAGCGTGCTGTGCCTGCTATTGAAGATGGTTTAAAACCAGTACAGCGTAGAATTTTACATGCCATGAAGGAAATGGATGATGGCAGGTTTAATAAAGTGGCTAATATTATTGGACAAAGTATGCAGTATCATCCGCATGGCGATGCAAGTATTGGAGATGCCCTAGTGAATATTGGTCAGAAAGATATGTTAGTAGAAACCCAAGGTAACTGGGGTGATGTAAGAACTGGAGATGATGCAGCTGCAGCTAGATATATTGAAGCGCGTTTAAGCAAGTTTGCTTTAGAAGTTGCCTTTAATGGTAAAACTACCGACTGGGCTTTAAGTTATGATGGTCGTAAACAAGAACCGGTAACCTTACCGATGAAGTTCCCATTGTTATTAGCACAAGGAGCCGATGGTATTGCAGTTGGATTATCTACTAAAATTTTACCGCATAATTTTATAGAATTGACCGATGCTGCTATCAAACATTTAAGAGGAAAGAAGTTTCAGTTATTACCCGATTTTCAAACAGGGGGTATGATTGATGCTAGTAATTATAATGATGGAAGAAGAGGCAGCAAAGTTAGAGTAAGAGCACATATTGAAGAGTTCGATAAAAAAACCTTACTTATTAAGGATGTACCTTATGGTGTTACCACTACTCAACTCATGGAAAGTATTACCAAGGCCAATGACCAGGGTAAAATTAAAATTAAAAAAGTAACCGATGTTACTGCTGCCGAAGTAGAAATTCAAATTGATTTAGCTGCAGGTATTTCACCAGATATTACCATAGATGCTTTATATGCTTTTACCGATTGTGAAATAAGTATTTCACCCAATGCCTGTGTGATTGTTGGTCAAAAACCTCAATTTTTAGGAGCTTCCGATTTACTGCGTCACTCTGTTGACCATACCAAGGGCTTATTAGAACTAGAATTAAAAATTCAATTAAAAGAATTAGAAGATAAATGGCATTTCACCAGTTTAGAAAAAATATTCTTTGAAGAAAAAATATACAAGGAGCTTGAAAAGAAACATGCTAGCTGGGATAAAGTGATTGATGCCATTAACGATGCTTTTCTACCTTTTAAAAAGAAGTTTAAAAAAACTATTGAACGTACCGACTTATTAAAATTAACCGATAAGCCGGTTAGAAGAATCTATAAGTTAGATATAGATGAGTTAAATGCGCAAATAAAAACCATTGAAGAAGAAATTAGAGAAGTAAAAAATCATTTAGCCAATTTAGTGGACTATTGTGTGGCTTATTATGAGAACTTAACTAAGAAATATGGTAAGGGCAAGGAACGTAAAACAGAAATTAAAGAGTTCGATACCATTCAAGTAAAGCAAGTAGCCATTGCGAATACTAAATTATACATTAATAGAGCAGAAGGTTTTGTGGGTACTAGTTTGAAGAAAGATGAATTCTTATGTGATTGCACCGACTATGATGATATTATTGCCTTCGCCAAGTCTGGGGTCATGAAAGTGGTAAAGGTTTCTGACAAAGTATTTATTGGAAAAGATATTATTCATGCAGCCGTCTTTCAGAAAAATGATGAACGTACCACTTATAATATGGTGTATTCCGATGGTGCTTCTGGTATTACTTACTCAAAACGTTTTAATGTAACAGGTGTTACACGAGATAAAGAATATTTTTTAGCTAAGAGTACAGAGAAGTCTAAAGTGCACTATATGTCGGTGAATATGAATGGGGAAGCAGAATCGGTGAAAGTAATTTTAAGTCCCAATTGTTCTGCGCGCATTAAAGAGTTTGACTTTTTCTTTGATACCCTTGAAGTAAAAGGCAGAAGTAGTGTGGGTAATCAGGTGACTAAGTATCCTGTAAAGGCCATAAAACTTAAAGAAGCGGGTAAAAGCACCTTAACGGGACGTAAATTATGGTTTGATGATAAGTTTGGCCGTTTAAATACCGATGAGAAAGGTATTTATTTGGGTACCTTTGAAGACGAGAAGTTATTAGTCATTACCAAGGATGGTAATTATGAAGTAACTGATACAGAACAAAACCAACGTTTCGACCCAGAGAAAGTCATTTTTATGGAGAAGTTTGATCCAGCAAAAATTGTAACCGCTGTTTATTTAGATAAGGATAAATTACAATTTAATATTAAACGCTTCCTTATTGAAACCACTACTTTAAAAACACCTTTCACTTTTATAAAAGAAGGTACTGGTAATTATGTAGAGGCCGTTTCAACATTTGCAGAGCCCATATTAGCTGTTCATACGGGAAGAGGCACTCAAGTTCGAAAGACGAAGTTTAAAGTGAGTAAAATGGTGGATATAATGGGTTGGAAAGCCATTGGTACTAAATTAGTGGACTTCTCTAAAACCGTAGAAATGTCTTGGGAAAATAAAGTTGTCATAAAGGATCCGAACGATACACAACCAGAATTATTTTAATTAAAAATAGAAATCATGTCAACCATAAATGTAGGTCAGTTTAATTTGATGCGTGTAGACCGAAAAGTTGATTTTGGTTTTTATATGGATGATGGTGGGGAAGGTATTTTACTTCCAAAGCGTTTTGTGCCTTCAGGCTTACAAATAGGAGATACTATTAGTGTATTTGTTTACCACGACTCTGATAACAGGCTAATTGCCACTACCCAAGAACCTTTTGCAGTGGTAGGGGATATTGCTGCTTTAAAAGTAGTGGAGGTTACTTCACAAGGTGCTTTTTTAGATTGGGGTTTAATGAAAGATGTTTTTGTACCTGTCTCTCAACAACTATCCACTATGCGTTTGGGAGGTAAGTATTTAGTGAAATTGTATATTGACGCACAAACTGGAAGAGTAGCTGCTACGGAAAAAATTGATAAACAAATTAACAATGATGATTTAACAGTTAAAGAAGGTGAAAAAGTTAAGATACAAGTGTATAGAGAATCGGAAATTGGGTATGTGGTCATTGTGAATCAAGTGCACCAAGGTTTAGTATATAAAAATGAAGTATTTACGCATTTACATATTGGTCAGTTTATTGATGAAGCCTTTGTAAAGAAAATTAGAGAAGACAATAAATTAGACATTGGGCTGGGTAAACAAGGAGGAGAAAAATTAGCAGATGATAATCAAAAAATAATGAGTTTGCTAAAATCACATAAAGGATTTTTACCTTACCACGATAAATCGGCCCCAGATGATATTTATGCATTTTTTGGCATGAGTAAAAAGGCTTTTAAAATGAATGTGGGTATGCTCTATAAGTTAAAATTAATTAGTATTGAAGAGGATGGAATTCATTTAATACCAGAAACTAAACTAGATACAGCAGTGGAAGTATTGCCTACTACATAAGTGTATTAATTAAGTTAATATATTAGTTATTAGTAAGCATTTATTTTATAGGATACATTAGATAATAGAATTAAATTTTTAAGTATGAATAAGGAAGTCTATATCGTTGCCGCAGTAAGAACACCCATTGGTTCTTTTGGAGGAACCTTAGGTTCATTATCAGCTACAGCCTTGGGGGGTATTGCCATTAAAGGAGCATTAGAGAAAGCGGGACTATCTAAAGATTTAGTGGATGAGGTTATAATGGGATCAGTTATTCAAGCAGGGCTAGGTCAGGCCCCAGCAAGACAGGCAGCAAAAGCGGCAGGTCTTCCCGATAAAGTTATTTGCACTACTATTAATAAAGTATGTGCTAGTGGAATGAAGTCCATTGCCATTGCTGCTCAAAATATAATGCTCGAAAACGCCGACATTATTATTGCAGGTGGAATGGAAAGTATGAGTAATGTTCCTTTTTATAATACGTCTCAAAGATGGGGTAATAAATATGGCGATACGGTAATGCAAGATGGTTTAGCAAAAGATGGCTTAGTGGATGTTTACGATAAAGTAGCCATGGGTAATTTTGCAGATACTTGTGCCACAAAATACAGTGTTAGTAGAGAAGCGCAAGACGCATTTGCGGTGAATAGTTATAAAAAAGCACAAGCTGCAATGGAAAATGGTTGGTTTAAAGATGAAATTGTACCGGTAGAAATTCCACAGAAAAAAGGAGCCTCTATTATTATAGATAAAGATGAAGAACCTTCAAAAGTAAATTTTGATAAACTACCCCAATCAAATCCAGTCTTTAGTAAAGAAGGCACCGTTACGGCAGCCAATGCAAGTACCATGAATGATGGAGCAGCCGCTGTTGTTTTAATGAGTGCAGCTAAGGCAAATGAATTAGGTATAAAGCCCATTGCCATTATAAAAAGTTTTGCCGATGCAGAACAAGATCCAAAATGGTTTACTACTTCTCCTGCACTAGCGCTTCCTAAGGCATTAGCTAAGGCCAATATAAAAATAGAGGATATTGATTTTTTTGAATTTAACGAAGCCTTCTCTGTAGTGGGTATTGTGAATACAGAAATTTTAAAAATAGATTCTAGTAAAGTAAATGTACATGGTGGTGCGGTGGCATTAGGTCATCCACTGGGATGTAGTGGAGCCAGAATTATGGTAAGCTTAATTCATATTCTTAAAAAGAATAAAGCAAAATATGGAGCAGCCGCTATATGTAATGGAGGAGGAGGAGCTTCAGCAATGGTGATTGAGCTTGTTTAAAATTCATTAAGCACGAACTGCCTGCTCTTCAATTTCTTCCATTTGAATGCCTCCATGACTTTCGTCGTAAACACAGTGGCCATTTTTAATTAACAATACCTGCGGCGATTCGTGTGACACATCAAAGCTTTCGGCAATTTCTTTTGAAATATTTCTATAGTTTAATAAGTCTAAATAGTGAAAATCTACATTATTAGGCGTAGCTGCTCTTTCTAATCTCGCTAGGGCCATTTTACTTATGCTACAAGTGGTACTATGTTTTAAAATCAATTGAGGTTTGGTAAAAGAAGCAGCTTTAATGGCTTCAATTTGATTGCTATCTATGATAGGATTCCATTGCATAAATTCTAAATTTAAATGCAAATTTAAGCATTAAAATGGAACTAAATAAATATCTAATCATGATTTTAGTTGGTAAGATTAACTAACTTTACACTTATAATAAATTATATGCGTTTACAACTTAACAGGGCTATTTGTTTTATTGATTTAGAAACTACAGGCATTAATGTAAGTACCGATAGAATTGTAGAAATTGCTATTGTAAAAATTATGCCTGATGGGACTAAGCAAGTAAAAAGAAAGTTAGTGAACCCAGAAATGCCTATTCCGAAGGCTGCATCGGATGTGCATGGTATTTCTGATGAAATGTTGAAAGACGCACCCAATTTCAAACAAATTGCCAACGAAGTAAAACAATTTATTGAAGCTTCAGATTTAGCAGGTTATAATAGCAATAGATTTGATATTCCCATGTTAAATGAAGAATTTTTAAGAGCAGGTATTAATGCCGATATTGAAACTAGAAAATTATTAGATGTGCAGAAAGTGTTTCATATGATGGAGCAAAGAACCTTAACTGCTGCTTATAAATTTTATTGCAATAAGAGTTTAGAAGATGCCCATAGTGCTGAAGTAGATGCTACTGCGACTTGGGAAATTTTGGAAGCTCAGCTAGAGAAATACCCTCAAATTGGTAATTCTGTGGAATCTATTGTGAAATTTACGGGAGAAGATGAAATAATTGATTTTGCACGCCGTTTTGTCTTTGAAAATGGAGTGGAAGTTTTTAATTTTGGTAAACACAAGGGCAAGCCTGTAACTCAAGTACTTAAGGAGGAGCCACAATACTATGATTGGATGATGAAAGGCGATTTTGCCCTTCATACCAAGCAAAAATTGACTGAAATACTCAATAAGTCCATTCTGCATAAGTAGGAATTAGTTTTTTGCCTTTTTTTCGTATTTTTATGCGAACAGCCCCCAGTTTATTGTGAAAAAATTAGTTTTAATACCAACTTTCAACGAAAAAGAGAACATCTCTGCTATTTTACATGCAGTTCTTGGACTCTCTTCGGATTATCATGTCTTAATTATAGACGATAATTCTCCCGATGGAACTGCAGCCATTGTGGAGTCTCTAATGGGGAAATTCTTAGAACGATTATTCATTTTAAAGCGACCAGGCAAACAAGGTTTAGGTACTGCCTATATTCAAGGTTTTAAATGGGCTTTAGATAATAACTACGATTATATATTTGAGATGGACGCCGATTTTTCTCATAACCCCAATGATTTAGACCGATTATTGAATGCTTGTGAAGAAAATGGAGCAGATGTTTCTATTGGAAGCAGATATGTAAAAGGAGGAGAAACAGAAAACTGGCCATTAGATAGAAGAATTTATAGTATTGGAGGTTCGGCCTATACAAGATTAATTACGGGTATGCCAATCAAGGATCCTACAGCGGGCTTTATTTGTTATAAAAACAAAGTACTAGCCGATATTAATTTGGACTCCATTCATTTTATTGGATATGCATTCCAAATTGAAATGAAATTTGCAGCATGGAAATTAGGCTATAAGATTAAAGAAGTGCCTATTACATTTGTAGATAGAAAAATAGGAATTAGTAAAATGTCCAAAGGTATTATTAAAGAAGCCATGTTAGGTGTTCTTAATATGCAGTGGCAGTCATCCACTGGAAGCTTTATTAAAATAATAAAACGCATTCGTGTCAACTTTTAAGAAGGCCTTATTACAATTGCATGTTTTTGTTTTCTTAGCAGGACTTACCGGATCTTTAGGTTTTTTAATTAAGCTCAATGGTTTAGTTTTAGTATTTTACCGCATTCTTATAACTGTTATTGTGTTATGGGTATTGGCTTTATTTAGAAAGAATATTCATTCGTATAATCTTAAAACAAAATTATCCTTACTAGGTACTGGTGTTATTATTGCACTTCATTGGGTTTGTTTTTACCAAAGTATTAAACTTGCGAATATATCTATTGCCTTGGTTTGCTTTTCTAGTACTAGTTTGTTTAGTTCATTTTTAGAACCATTGTGGAAACATGCTAAATTTCAATTTAGTGAGATACTCATAGGTTTATTAAGTTTATTGGGCATATTACTCATTTTTCATTTTGATACCCAATTTAGACTTGGAATTATTGTAGGATTATGTTCAGCTTTTTTTGCAGCAATTTTTTCTATCATTAATAAACAATTTACTAGTCATATTGATGTACAAACCATTCAATCCTATGAAATGACAGGAGGCTTATTATTTTTACTTCCTTTGGTATTATTACTAGGATACAATACAGGATTTAATTCCATAGGGCTTATACCAACATCAATGGATTGGTTTTGGTTATCAATATTAGCCATAGCTTGTACTGTATGGTCAACGCATCTTATGCTATCTTCCCTCAAACATATTAGCGCCTTTACCTTAAATGTAACTTTGAATTTAGAACCTGTATATGGTATTATACTTGCCTTTATCCTTTTTAAAGAACAAAAACAACTTGGACTTAGTTTTTACGCAGGTATTGTATGTATTATCTTATCTGTGCTTATACAAATGAGAAGGGTGGTGAAACAACAGCGTATTCAACAAGCCTAAATTAATGATGGCTTTATAAAATGAATATAAAGTACAATTAGAATTTGTTAAAATTAATTATAATTTATTGAGAGAATTATTAGAACTCAAAAATAAATCCTACTGTAGGCGTTACAAAAATGGTATTGTTTTCGTAAAAAGAAGGTTCGGCATTAGAGCCATCTTTTTTAAGTGCTAAGCCATCGGTTGTTTTAAAATTACCATTTGCTTCATAAGAAAATATATAATAGGGAGGAGATACGGTTTTAGCTCCATACCAATTGGTAACATCTATATAAAAATCAAATGTCGATTTCTTATAATTGTATTTTTTATCTAATCGTAAATCGCTTGATTGAAAGGCTCTATTGCGTAAGGTGTTTAATTTAGAGTAGTCAAATATGCCTGTGCCTAAGGTGGCAAAGTTTAATTTACTTAAATTCATATCATAAGGAGTATAGGGAGCACCACCTTGGTACCTGAATTTAATACCTAATTCCCAGTTTCTATTAAACTTATAACCACCCGTTACACTAAGCAAGTGAATATTCTCCCATGAACTAGGACTGTATTTCCCTTGAATATCGGTGTAAGAACTTCTGAAGAAACTATAACTAGCAACTCCAAAAAAGCGCTTGGTTAATTTTTGTTGCGCAAATAATTCATAGCCATAGCTTCTACCTAATCCAACAGTAGAAATATCTTCATTACCTAGAATATTAAAATCGGCGCCTAGATTTGATAAACTAATTCCTTTTTCTTTGCTAATAGGTACTCCTGTATATCTTTTATAAAAAACTTCAGCTGTAAAACGAGTCGATTCAGACTTTAAATATTCAATACCCGTTACATAGTGGAAGCTTCCAATATAGCTAGCATCTCTATTTAAATAATTACCCGAGGCATCTTTAAATCCTAAAGAAGTATTAGGGGCAAGTTTGAAATACTGACCCACAGAGGCATTCCAAGTAAGTTGATCCGATAATACAAAGCTTAAACTAATACGTGGCGATATTTGACGCATAATTTGATTACCCGTATTGGTAAAACTGTTACCGTCTTTTCTTATACCAGCACTAATACCTAATCTATTATTAAAAGCTCTTTTACCCATCTGAAAGAAAGCACCATATTTTTTATAATTAAAACTAGTATTATAACGAATATAGGTCTTAGGACCTGAGAGGGGAATAACCGAATTAGGAGATAAATTAATAAATTTCATGACTTGATACGTGCTATTATCATAGTTTATATCTGCTAAATTAACTCCAGTGGTGAATTTAATACCTAATAAGCTTTTAGATATGTCCCATCTTAAATTGTTGCCAATGTCATTGGAATTATAATCAAATGTTTTTTCTCCCTTATCGGGGATTAAATTATTTTCATATTTTTCATTAACATTATACAAATTATTCTTACTTATTGCTAAATTCCAATATCCTTTTTTAATTAAATGCTTTAAAGTAACACCCATTGTATAACTCCATTGATTTATAGAAGGGCCCGAATTTAAAGCATAAATTTTTTCAGGTGTAGCATTTCTAGGGGTTGCAAATGCAAATTCATCAATGGCGCCCACGCCTAAGATGGTTAAAGTGGTTTTAGGGTCGATGGTATGCGTTACCTTAAACTGAAAATCCCAGAAATTAGGACGTATAGGCAAGTCTAATACATGAAATAAATATTGTAAATAACTGCGTCTTGCAGATACTAGAAAAGTTGTTTTCCCATTTTTTGATAAGGGGCCTTCAAAAGTACTGGCAAACTCTGTGGCACCCATTCTTATATTACCTTGTACTTTATCGGTATTGCCTCTTTTTTGTTTGAACTCAAATACGGAAGAAAGTGCGTTATCGAATTTAGCATCAAATGCAGAGGAAGATAATTTTACCTCATCAATAAAGGATACATTCAAGATACCTTGAGGACCACCCGCACTGCCTTGGGTGCTAAAATGGTTTATTACAGGTATTTCTATGGCATCTAAATAAAATACATTTTCATTAGGGGCACCCCCTCTTACAATAATATCATTTCTAAAACTAGCTCCTGTCGAAGCAGAGCCTGTTACCCCTGGTAAAGACTGCACCACTTTAGAAATATCAAAATTACTACCTGGGCTAGATTTAATCTCTTCTGAGCTTAGCTTTTGAACGCTTAAAGGAGTCTCTAAAGTAGCTGCTCTTACCGTTTTTCTATTACCACCCACTTTTACTTCTGCTAATTGAAATGACTCGGGAATTAATTCAATGGTATTACTGACTTCATTGCCAGAGCTAACTATAACATTAAATAAAGTAAGGGGGTAGGAACCTATGGAAATAAACTTTATTTGGTATTGCCCTGTAGGGATTGATTTTATAACATATTTACCATTGCTATCTGTGATAGCTGAATAGGGGGTATTTAATACCTTGACTGAAACCCCTGCAATAGGAAACTGGGTATTTTTATCAACCACCCAACCTGATATATTACCCTTGTTTTGACCAAAGAGTAATGAAGTAGAAATTAGTAGGCAGGCGGCCAGAAAAATACCTTTCATAAAATAATTTAAGTATGCAAATCTAAGTTAAAAAAGATTTCAAAACTATTAGTATATTACAATTGTTAAAAAACCAATATATGAATAAAATAATACTATTTTTTCTAGTTTTTATTTGTTTACAAACTAGTGCACAGAAAAAGGAATTAGACCATACAGTCTATGATAGTTGGCAATCCATTAGAGAAACTTCCTTTCATCCTCAGGGGAAATTTATTACCTATACCATTAACCCTCAAGAAGGAGATGGAAATTTAATAATAAGAAATGTACAAACAGGTAATGAAATAAATATTGCAAGAGCTACTCAAGCCCTTTTTACTGAAAATGGTGAGTATCTCGTAGCTAAAATCAAACCCAGTTTTGCCGAAACCAGAAAGGCTAAAATGGATAAAAAGAAAGCAGATGAAATGCCCAAAGACAGTTTGGTCATTGTAGCCTTAGCTACTAGTAGTATTCAAAAAATTCCTTCTGTAAAAAGTTTTCAAGTGGCTGAACATGGAAATGATATTATTGTTTATTTAAAAGATAAAAAAGGAGATATTAGTAAAGAAGGTTCCGACTTAGTGATGAGAGATTTATCATCTGCTAAAGAAAAAACTTTCTCTAATGTATCTCAATATTTAATTCATCCAAAAGCATTAGGTGTGGCTATGTATCAGGTGAAAACCAAACAAAAAGACGCACAAGTGGCTTTAGCTAGTATTGCAGATACTAATCTTAAAGTATTAACCAACAAAGTGTATACGGCTACCAATTTGACCTGGGATGAAGAGGGAAAACAGTTAGCTTATTTGGTAGAAAAAGATAGTGCCGATAAAGCTCTACAAAAAAATTATTATCTAGCTTATTATACACCATCAAAAGATGAAGCTGCTTCAATATTTGATAAAACTAGTAATGCCATTCCCATTAATTATACCATTGGCGGAGATAGAAAAATAAAATTTAGTAAATCAGGTAACAAACTAGAACTAGGAGTGCAACCCATACTACCTATTAAAGACACTAGTTTACCCGATTTCGAAAGAGTAAGTGTTGATATCTGGCATTATAATGATCCCATCATTCAACCGGCTCAACAAAAAGCATTAGAAAGCACTTTAAAGAGTACAGAATTAGTGGTAATAAACACTATCACTAAAAATGCTACCTACTTAGGTAAAATAAAAGATAGAGATCTAATGACTACGGAGGAAGGGGATGGGGCCTTTACCTATGCCACCATTGATTCTACCTATTTATTAGCTTCTCAATGGCAAGGATTTTCCTTGAAAGATATTTATGTCATTCAAACAAATAATGGCCAAAGAAAATTAATTCAAAAAGAGTGGAAGGGTAATGTATTAAGCCCTTCATATAATGGTAATGCCTTGGTGTATTATGATGAACCTCAAAAAAAATATTTTGCTTATAATGCCTTAACAGGAAAGACCATTCAAATTGCAAAGGACATTAAAACATCTTTATTTGATGAAGAGAACGATTTACCTGATGATCCTAATGCTTATGGTATTGCAAAGTGGATGGAAAACAACCAACAATTAATTATTTATGATAGATATGATCTTTGGCTAGTTGATGCAAATGGAATTGCCGCCTCTGTTAAATTAACGAATGGAAGAAATAATAAAATTATTTCAAGATTTGTAGAAACCGATAAAGACCGTAACACTTTAGCTAAAAATGCATCCATCTTCATTAAAGGATTTAGCGAAGTTGATAAATCTGAATTAGTTTCCGTATTAAATTTAGGCAACCTTTCGATGACCTTGGTCAATCAAGTACCTATGCATTTTACCACCATTATTGGTGCTGCACATTCTAGTGATATAGCAGTAATGCAAGAAGATGAAGTCAAATCACCTAGTTTATATTTATATTATTTGGAGGCTAAAAAACAAAACCCATCTAGTATTACTACTATTAATACACAACAAGCTTCTTACAATTGGATGAGCGCTCAAATTGTAAAATGGAAAGCGTATACCGGTAAAATAGCGGAGGGTGTATTATACTTACCTGAGAATTTCAATGCTAAGAAAAAATACCCCATGATTGTCTATTTCTATGAAAGAAATAATCAAACACTTCATAATTATTTAGCACCCGCACCTACACCTTCTCGATTGAATATTCCATTTTTTGCCAGCAGGGGCTATATCGTATTTGTACCAGATATTTGGTACAAAACAGGTTATCCAGGACAATCTGCCTATGATTATATCTTAAGTGGTACAAGAGCTATGATACAAAAAGGTTTTGTGGATAGTACCAAGGTGGGTTTACAAGGTCAAAGTTGGGGAGGGTATCAAATTGCTTATTTAATTACTAAGACCAATTTATACGCTGCAGCTTGGGCAGGAGCGCCTGTGGTGAATATGACAAGTGCTTATTCAGGTATTCGATGGGGGCCGGGTATTAGCCGTCAATTCCAATATGAGAAATCACAAACAAGATTAGGCGCAAGCTTATGGGAAAGACCCGATTTATATATAAAGAACTCTCCATTATTCTCATTGCCTAATATTAAAACACCATTAGTGATTATGAGTAATGACGCTGACGATGCAGTGCCATGGTATCAAGGTATTGAAATGTACAGTGATATGAAGCGTTTGAACAAGAAGGTTTGGTTATTGGTTTACAATAATGAAGCGCATAATTTAGTAGAGCGTAGAAATAGAAAAGATATACAAATAAGAGAACAACAATTCTTCGATAGTTATTTAAAAGGAGCACCCATGCCAGAATGGTTATCGAAAGGAGTGCCTGCAGTAATGAAAGGAAGAACCTGGGGTTTGAATTATTAAATTAATGCTAATTAAAATTGAAAAATTAAACTCAAAATTTCTAGCACTCATTGACATTAAAAAGCCCCGATATATCGGGGCTTTTTTTATACTTTTTTTATACTTAGTTTACACATATTGAAACCACTGTCTATTGGGATCCCAATTTTCAATTTCTTTACCCACAGCGGATAAGAATTTTGAACCCATGGCGCCATCTACAATTCGGTGATCATAGCTCATGCTTATAAACATCATATGACGCACAAGAATTGCATCGCCAGAAGTTGTTTCAACTACCACGGCTCTTTTCTTAATGGCTCCTAATGCAAGAATGGCTACCTGTGGTTGATTAATAATGGGTGTGCCCATAATACTTCCAAAAGAACCTACATTGGTAACAGTGAATGTTCCCCCTTGGGTATCGGTTGGTTTTAATTGACCATTTCTTGCAGCTTGCGCTAAATTATTAACCGCTTTAGTAATACCTACTATACTTAATTGATTAGCCCCTTTAATAACAGGCACTATTAAATTACCAGTAGGAAGGGCAGTGGCCATTCCAATATTAATATCTTTTTTAAGAATAATTTGATCGCCTTCTAAACTACAGTTAATCATTGGGAATTGCTCAAGCACAGTAGCAATTGATTCTAAAAACATGGGAGTATAAGTAATTTTAGTGCCTTCTCTTCTTTCGAATAAATCTTTTACTTTATCTCTCCATACAACCATATTGGTTACATCCACTTCCACAAAGGATGTTACGTGCGGACTGGTTTGAACACTACCCACCATATGCTTTGCAATTAACTTGCGCATACGATCCATTTCAATAATTTCAGTAGCCCCTGTCACAATTACCTCATGAGGATTCGCTAGTTTGGAAGAAGCAGAAAAATTAGCAGACGTATTTTCATATACATCTAATGGCTTATTGAGAAGAGGTCTTGTAGCAGGTTCATTTACGATTGGCTCCTGTATAGTTTGAGTAGTTTGCTCCTGTATAATTTGTTCATATACAATGTCCTCCTTTATCATAGGACTTGGTGATTGAATACCCATTTTTTTGCGCGCAATAAAATCTAAAATATCTTTTTTAGTAATTCTGCCATTAGCTCCAGTGCCATTAATATACTGTAGTTCATCCATACCTACACCTTCGTTCTGCGCAATATTTAAAACTAAGGGAGAATAAAATTTAGCTTCCACAACTAGATTTGTTTTAACCTCTTTATTTAATATAATTTCTTTTTGAATACTTGCTGTAGGAACAAATGGAACTTCTTCGATAGCAGCTGGTTCTTTAGTTACTATATTTTCGATAATAGTATCTAGTTTCTTTTCTACAATGGGGGCAGTAATAATAGGACTAGCTGTATTTGAATGCGCAGTAGTGCTAATTCTTGCTATAACCGTTCCAATAGGAACGACGCTATTTACTTCAAATAATATTTCTGTAATAGTGCCTTCTGTGGAGGAAGGAATCTCGCTATCTACCTTATCGGTAGCAATATCCAATAGTGTTTCATCCAATTGAATAGTATCACCTACTTTTTTGTGCCATTTTAAAATGGTCGCCTCCATGATACTTTCACCCAACTTAGGTAAAACTAGATCCACAATTGGCATATGAGTTAATTTTAGCAAAAATAAGACTAAATCTTATTGATAATTAATAACCTAAGTAAATTTATAGCCTGATTAGCCGTTACTTCTATATTCCTTAACCTGTCAAACCTTAGATAAAATACCTTGGAAACTACTTTTTCTTTACTTGCCACTCCCACCCAAACCATTCCCAATGGCTTTTCATCGGTTTGGCCACTCGGCCCCATTATACCACTCACTGAAATAGCATAATCTGTATTCATTTTTTTTCTTACCGCTAAGGCCATTTGTTCAACCGCTTCTTTACTTACTGCTCCCACCGTTTGTAAGATTTCAGTAGGAACGTCTAAAAATTCGGTTTTAATACGATTATCATAACTAATAATGCCTCCTGTATAAAACTGAGAAGAACCTGCATTTTTGGATAATAAATGGCCAATATAACCACCTGTGCAGCTTTCGGCAGTGGACACTGTTTGCTTTCTTTGTTTTAATAAATTACCCACCACTATTTCCATGGTTTCATCAGCGTCGGTCACTAAATATTCTTTAACAGCTTCCTTTAAAGCCTCAAATTGAGTATTTAGTTCCTTTTCTAAGGCTTTTTGATCTTGACTAGATCCGGTTAATCTAAGGCGAACCATTCCTACATTAGGTAAGTAGGCTAGTTTAATATTGGCAGGTAATGCCTTTTCAAAATGGGTAATATTTTCTGCTAAAAAGGATTCTCCAATACCTGCTGTTAAAAGTGTTTTATGCGCAATAAAATGGGAGGTAAATGATTTTTGGATAACTGGAATAACTTGATTTTCTGTCAGCCATCTCATCTCATGTGGTACACCGGGCAAAGAGAAATAATAAACACCTTCTTTTTTAAATAACATTCCAGGAGCAGTTCCTTTTTCATTAAATAAAACCTCACATACATCAGGCACTTCGGCTTGCTTTCGGTTTCGGTCAATCATGGGTCTTTTATGAATCGTCTCAAAAATATAGGTGATATGATCTAGACTTGGTTGATGCACAACCATTTTGCCCCCAAAATATTCATTGAGTAGGGGTTTGGTAATATCATCGGCTGTAGGCCCTAAACCGCCGGTGAGTATAATTATTTTACTTTTTTGGGAAGCTGTGTCTAAGGCATTAATGATATCGTTTTTGTTATCGCCTACCGCAATTCTACTGTTAACGGGTATGCCAATTTTCAAAAGGGCTTGCGCAATAAAGGCACTGTTTGTATCAATAACTTGACCAATTAATAACTCGTCTCCGATGGTAATAATAGTTGCTTGAATAGGGTTCATTGAGTCAGGGTTATAGGGTGCAAAGTAAACTAAAAAACAGCGGTTTTTATCTAAAATAAGAGCTTAGTTTTTCTAGCATAGTTGCTGGCATACTAGCTCTTTTTCCCAGTTTATTGTCCATAAAATAAAGCTTCACTTTACCAATAGTTAATAATTTCCCTTCCTCGTTATAAATCTCCTGATCAAATATAATTTTATGTTCTGTAGGCAACTCTTTGATTTGGGATTTGATAGTTAGTAAATCGTCGTATTTAGCAGGTCTCAAATACTTAATATTTAATTCCACTACAGGTAGCATAATACCCATATCCTCAATGCCTTTATAGCTAATGCCTAGGTTTCTTAAGCTTTCTACTCTGCCCACTTCAAAATATTGGGCATAATTGCCATAATAAACCACATTCATAGGATCAGCTTCTGCATACCTTACTCTTACCTGGGTGTTGAATTCGTACATATTTTATTGTTATTGTTAACAAATTTACGAATGAATTCTGTTTTTCCACAATAAGGGGTAAATAAGCTTCGTTTTATAAGTAGAGCGTAATTTTAGGTAATTAATAAACAAGCAGCATGTTATCATTGAGCAATAGAATCGGGGGTCTTTTTATATTAATGATTTTTGTATTTCATGCAAAAGCTCAATATAGCCAAAATGCTAGTCCTTCAGCCCCCCTTTTCCAAAAAGGGATCAATGCATTACATCAAAAAGATACACTGGCTGCTTTTCAATACATACAATCGGCTTATCATTTTAAGTCAAATCAAGAAAATTTTAATAAAGACAACACAAGTGAGGATATTGATTATTACTACACCTACTTGTCACTTGTTTTACAAAAACCTGAAGCTGAAAATTTAGCCATTCAATATTTAAAATTATCTACTAACAAGATTTTTAATGCTAGGATGAACTTCTTTTTAGGGGACTATTATGTTAAAAAACAAAATACCCAGGAGGCCTTACATAGTTTTGATAAAGTAAGCATTGCCGATTTGAGCAATGAAGAACTGATTACCCTAAAATATCTACAAGGCTATTTATATTTTAAATTAGGTAATTGGGATAAGGCCACTAGTTTATTAAATAGTAGCAGACAGTTAAAGCAATCATTATATTATACCGATGCCAATTACTATGCAGGTTTCATTGCACTTCAAAAAAAGGAATTTTCTTTGGCTTTAGCATGTTTTGAAATTGCCAGTAATAATGAGGCTTATGCAAGCTTAACGCCTTTTTATATTAGTCAGATTTACTATTTTAATGGAGATATTGATGCTGCTATGGTCAATTGTGAAAAAGCTTTGCAATTAGAAGGGCAGTACTATAACATCCAATTACAGCAGCTAATGGGGCATTTATTGTTTGAGAAAAAACAATATCAAAAAGCGGTTCCTTACTTAGCAAAATATGTGGCCGCACAAGACAATGTGGAAGTACAAGATTTATACCAACTTTCTTTTTGTTATTTCCAAGATCAACAATGGGAGAAGTCTATTGCAGGTTTTAAAAAATTAGCCAATGTGAATGATTCCTTAGGTCAAAATAGTATGTACTTATTAGGAACCGCTTATTTAAAAGTTAATGACAAAAATGGAGCTAAGAATGCATTTATGCTCTGTGCTTCAAAAAGTATCAATTTAGCACAAAAAGAAATTTCATTATTTAATTATGGAAAGCTACTTGTAGAACTAAAAGAGTACAGTATTGCGGTGACTGTTTTAGACAAGTTTATGGAAAACTATCCTCAGTCTATTTACTTTACTGAATCAAAATCTTTGTGGATTACTGCCTTAGCTTATAATAATAATTTTAAGCAAGCATTAGAGGCCTTTGTTTTAATTGAAACCCCAACACTAGAATTATTAAAAATATATCCGGCCATTTTATATGGATTATCCTGTAATTATATCAATGATGGGGAAGTAGAAAAAGCCTATGGATTATTGAATCAGTTAAGAAATGCGCCTTATAATGGTAATTATTTATCGGCTACTCATTTTTGGTTAGGTGAAATAAGTTATAAGATGGGCCTCGTTACCGATGCTATAAGCTATTTACAGAAATATATGTTGGATCCCGTAAATAATGGAGAAGTCAATGTTACGAATGCCCGTTATATATTAGGCTATTGTTATTTAAAAAATGGAGCTTATCAAAAAGCTTTCTTACAGTTTAAAGAAATAACAAGTATACTTCCAGGTGCAGCATTAGATCATTTTCAACAAGATGCCTATGTTAGAGTTGCAGATTGTCAAATGATGTTAAAGAAAATGAATGACGCCTTAGCAACTTATCAGCATGTCATAGATTTATCTTGGACTTATGCGGACTATGCTTTTTTACAAAAAGCTACTATATTAGGTGGGATAGGGAAGGTAAACGAGAAAATTAAGATGCTTACTGCTTACGAAACTATTTTTCCAAGTTCCACTTATATAAATGATGCAAGAATGGAATTGGCAGATACTTATGTAAGTCAAGAAAAGTTTCAAGATGCTATTGCGCCATTAACTAAAATTAGCTTGGATAAATCAGCGATACAATTTTATCCTCAAGCTTATTATAAATTAGGTATTGTTTATTTTAATTTGGATAAAAATCAAATGGCACTTAATACTTTCAAAGAATTATATGCAACCTATCCTAAATCTATTGAAAGTGAAAATGCCATTGAATATATACGTAATATCTTTATAGAGGATCAAACCCCAGAATTATACGTTCAGTTTATGAATGATTATGGACATCCTTTGACAGTCAATGAACAAGATTCTTTAATATTTAGGGCATCAGTGATTAAGTATGAGCAAAAAAGATATACAGAATCGGCCATAGGCTTTGGCGGTTATTTACAAAAATATCCCAATGGTAAGTACAGTCTAGAAGCCACCCATTTAATGGCAGAAATAGCTTATTCAAAACAAGCCTATGATACAGCCTTAGTTTATTTTTCAAAAATAGCAGATATAGCACCCAATGCCTATGCAGAAAGAGCTGCACTTATTGCCGCCCGATTAAATTATTTTAATTATCAAAATTACGATTTAGCTGAAAAATATTTTTCTATATTATTGCAAATTGCTACACAGAAAGAAAATAGTACTGAAGCCAATAAAGGTTTGTTAAGATGCCAATATAAAGCTAGGAAATGGGTAGATGCTAATAATATTGCCCAACAAATAATAGCCGATAAAAATAGTGCCATGGATGATATTGAAATGGCCAATATGACGATTTATCATCAAAAATTAATAGCAGTAGATACTAGTGCAGCAGTTCTAATACTAAATAAAGTCATTAAAAATGGGTCCAGCGTTATTACAGCGGAAGCTCATTACCAATTAGCCAATTTATATTTATTACAAAATAAGTTAAGCTTGGCGGAGAAAACTGCTTTTGATATTATTAAAAAACAAGCTTCTTATGAATTTTGGGTCACTAAAACATATATTTTATTAGGAGATATTTATGTTGCACAGAAGGATACATTTAATGCCATCGCTACCTATAAGAGTGTGGCCGATAATGCCACTATTGAACCACTTAAAATTGTTGCTGCTCAAAAGTTGAAAGAACTAACAGAAACACCAACAATTAAATAACCCATTATGAAGTATTTTTTAAAATATAGTTTTTTATTCATTTGTATTTTATGTTTCTTAACAGTGGGTAATACTCAGCAAACAAATAAGAAAAAAGCAAATATTACTGCCAGTAAAAAAGTAGCTACTAATAAGAAAAAGAAATCTGCTAAGGCAAATAAAAGTAAAAAGACAGACAAAAAGACAAGCAAGAAGACAAGTAAGAAGAAAACTGTTAGTAATAGCAGTTCAATCAATAAGATGAACAATAGTGTCCTGCGTAGAAAAAATACAGCTAATTTAAATATTGAAACCGCCGATTTATCTAAACTTTTAACAACTAATAATATCGCAACGCCCAAGCTTGATACGGTTCCTGAAAAAGAAGTGAGTATTATTTCAGCCTTTAAGCCACAGCTTAAAAATATTGCAAAATTAAATTTCACAAAAGCGACGAACCAAACTGATACGACTTTTACATCGCTAAATTATCAAGTACCCACGCAAAATTTAAGCTTTCAATATAGACCTATCTCTTTAATCCCAAGATCTTATAAGGAAAAAGAGACTTCTTTTCCAGTTAATACCACTAATTTAAAAGTTGGATTCGGAAATTACAACAATCAGTTTTTTGAAGCTACCTATAATGCAGTGGATAATAATAAAAATTCACATGCCTTTGAAGCTAATTTTGAAACATCTAAAGGTACTCAATATCTTCAGCAGTATAACCATAAAAATTTTACCTATATTGGTAATATTAAAATAAATGAAAATAACGCTGTTCAAACCAATGTTTATTACCAAAATACGCAGCGCTACAGGTTTGGTTTAGTACCTGATAACAGTAGTTTATCCTTAGCTGCCTATGCACAACCCTTTTCGCTGTTTGGAACTTCTATTAAATGGGTGAATGAAAATTCAAATAGGCTACTTATAAATAAACTATTTAATCCCACTATTAAATTTGAAAATCTTAAAGGGCTTGCCTCTACCAATAATACATGGCTGGAAATGTTCAACCCCATAAGCTTTACATTGAAAGGTACTGGTAAACTTAATTTAGATTTTAGTTATAATTATAATAAGTATTCACATAGTAACTATGCAAATCAAACCAATTCAATATTTATAATACAACCCTCTATTGAACTAAATAAATGGAATGCTAATATTAAAGTAGGTGTTAACCCTAGTTTCACTACTAAAGAATTTTCTTTGTTTCCCCTTATTCAATTTAGTAAAAAATTAAATGATACTAATTATTTATTAGTAGCGAATTGGCAAACTATTTTAACCAATAATAATTATGCTAGTCTTTCTATGATAAACCCATGGTTAGCAGCACCCACTATTTTAAAAATTACTACCCAAGAGAAAAAAGCATTAGATCTTTATATCAATGCATCTAAATCATTACAATACAGTTTTGGATTATCTTTAAATGATTATCATAATATACCTTTTTTTAACAGAATCAATTATGTAGCTAAATCGCAATTTTTGGGTTTACAATACCAACCTATATTTGAAAATAGAGCCGTTACTTTAGAATTTGTTTCTTCCATGCGTTATCAAATAAGCAACCAATTCATTCTAAAAGCAAATGCTAAGTATATTCAATTTAATTCCATCAAGGAAAACACTAATGCTTGGGGGATTTTACCTTTGAATCTTAATGGAGCGCTTAGTTGGTTTCCTAGAAAAAAATGGTCAATAGATGGGGTTATGCAATATTGGTCAGGCGCTTCCTTCCAAAATGATGCCAATAATGCTTATGATTTAAAGAACACGCTGGTTTTAAACGCCTCCTTTAATTATCAATTAACCACGCACTTGAAGGCCTGGGCAAAAGGGGAGAACTTATTGGATAAAAAGTATCAACGATGGGCAGAATATCCCTCTTTAGGAGTACAATTAATTGCTGGTATCGTATATTCGTTTCATAAATAACTATGGAAAAAATACTTGAACAATATTTTATACAAAATAATGAATTAGTGCTTACTAATATTGGTACACTACATTTGAGTAAAAAGCCAGCCAATTGGATAGGAGATACCTTACATGCACCTGAATTAACTATTTTATTTTCAACTGATAAAAAGAAACCTGGCTCCCAATTTTATAATTTTCTAGCAGAGGCTTTATCTATATCTAACGAACAAGCAAATATTCAATTTGACCAATTCTTACAAAATAGATTTGAAGCTCAAGAGGCTAGTTTAGCTATTGGGAATTTAGGATGTGTAGAAAAAAATAAAACTGAGTATACATGGGTAAGTAATTTTATATCCAACCATTATTATAAAGACATTACCATTAGTCCCATTATTGCAAATGAAGAAGTGGAAAAACAAAAATCTTTTCAATGGCAATGGATAGCACTTATTTTATCCATTATTGCAATAGCTGCTATAGTATTTAAATCTTTTTAAATATGATTGAAAATAATAAACAATTTTCACCTTGCCCCATTTGTAATAAAGAAGATATTTCAACATTACTGTATACCAAGGATTATTCATTAACGGGGGAAGATTTTCAAATCATTCAATGTTCCCATTGTACCTTAGAATATACCGACCCAGCACCTAGTAAAGAAGACATTGCACCTTATTATAATTTCCCTTCTTATATATCACATACCGATTCAAAAGAAGGTTTTGTAAATAAAATCTATCATAAAGTAAGAAATCTTACACTTACACAGAAGACAAACTGGGTACAATCATTATTTACAGGCCATAAGGGTCAACTACTTGAAGTAGGCGCTGGTACTGGTGCTTTTGCGCATTCCATGTCGAAAAAAGGGTGGAAAGTGACTGCTTTAGAACCCGATGAATCTAGTAGAAACAAAGCACTTGAAAATTACAATATTCAATTACTACCCATTGAAAAATTGAATGATTTAGACAGCGCTAGTTATGAAGTTATTACTTTGTGGCATGTATTAGAGCATGTACATGATTTAAATGAATACATGAAGCTATTTCATAGATTATTAAAACCAAATGGTCGACTTGTTATTGCTGTGCCGAATTACACAAGCTATGATGCAGGTTTTTATAAAAAACACTGGGCTGCCTATGATGTTCCAAGACATTTATATCATTTTTCGCCTATGTCGATGCATTATTTAACCAAAAAACATAAAATGTTTATTGTGCAAAAACTACCTATGTGGTTCGATAGCTTTTATGTAAGCCTGCTAAGTGAAAAATATAAACAATCTGGAATGCTAGGAATGTTGCGCGCTTTTTTCATTGGTTGCATTTCCAATTTAGCTGCTTTACGCAATACAGACAGGGGAAGCTCTATTATCTATGAAATAAAAAAAATAGAGCAGGACTTTTAACGTAAACGAATTTCCACCAAAACAGGCCAACATTTTCCTGTTATAAAGAAAGTTTTATTCCTAGGCTGGTAAGCAATGCCATTTAGTACATAGCCAGCATCAATACTTAAAGGATTATATTGTACGCCCGCTTGAGAAAGTAAATTAGTAAAATCGATACTGCTTTTCACTTGCCCACTTGCTATATCAATTACTACTACTTCGTTACGACCATAGATATTTGCAAATAGTTGCCCATTTACATATTCTAGTTCGTTTAAATTACTTAAATAACCATAATTATTAAAGACCCCCAATGTTTTCTGTATGGCAAAATGAAGAGGATCTACAAAATAGATATTACTTTCTCCGGTGGATACAATTAAGCTAGTATCGTTATGTGTTAGTCCCCAACCTTCATAGGGCCAGTATAACTCGTTTATCTTTTTTAATGTTTTGGCATCGTAGACAAAAACTTTATGGCTTTTCCAAGTAAGTTGATAAATTTTATCTTGAAAAAGAGTACTGCCTTCACCAAAATATTCCTTATCTAATTTTACTTTACTACCTACTAGCTTCATATTGGTATCAAGTACTTGTAATATACTTTTACCTTCTAGGCCCGTGGATTCAATTAATTTATTACCAGTCCATTCCAAACCTTGTGTGTAAGCGCTTGTATCATGAGGGTAAACCTTTATGACTTCATATGACAAAGCAGTAGGGGCAGGTATAGCGTTCTCGTTACTAGTATCAGTATTATTATTCGAATTACATGCGAATAAGGAAGTTATAAATAAAACAAATAATATAGAAGCTTGCTTTTTCATTGCTATAAAACTATACGTTAAATCTGAAATGCATTACATCGCCATCTTTTACAATATATTCTTTTCCCTCAATTCTTAATTTACCATTCTCTCTGCAAGCAGCTTCACTTTTGAATTTAATAAAATCATCAAAAGCAATTACTTCTGCTTTAATAAAACCTTTTTCAAAATCGGTATGAATGACGCTGGCTGCTTGTGGGGCTTTCCAACCTTTACCAACAGTCCAAGCGCGTACTTCTTGGACTCCTGCTGTAAAATAGGTTTCTAGGTTTAATAATTTATAGGCCGACTGAATTAAACGATTTAAAGCTGGTTCAGTCATTTTATATTCATCCATAAATACAGCTCTATCTGCAGGGTCTTCGAGTTCTGCAATCTGAGATTCAATATTATTACACATTACAATTACTTCAGCCCCTTCTGCTTTAGCCATATCCACTAACATAGCGGAGAACTTATTACCTGTATGCATGGAAGCCTCATCTACATTGGCTACATACATCACCGGCTTTTCAGTCAGTAAAAAACTATCTGCAATAGCTAGTTTGTCTTCTTTAGACAAATCTAAAGAACGAATGCTTTTACCTTGCTCAAGATGAATTTTACATTTTTGTAAAACCTCTAATTCTACTTTGGCCTTCGGATCGGTTTTAGCCATTTTCTCACAGCGTTGTATTTTCTTATCTACGCTATCTAAATCTTTTAACTGTAGTTCAGTTTCAATAATTTCTTTATCCGCAATGGGGTTAATCGCTCCTTCTTCTCTTAATACATTTTCATCTTCAAAACATCTGATAACATGTATCACCGCACTCACTTCTCTAATATTGGCTAAAAACTTATTACCTAAACCTTCACCTTTACTTGCGCCTTTTACTAAACCGGCAATGTCCACAATTTCTAATTGAGTAGGTACGATTCTGTTAGGAATAATTAAATCTGCTAATTGTTGCATTCTGTTATCGGGTACATCCACTAAACCTACATTGGGTTCAATAGTACAGAATCTATAATTACTAGCCTGTGCTTTTGCACTATTACTAACTGCATTAAATAAGGTCGATTTTCCTACATTGGGTAGTCCCACAATCCCTGCCTGTAAAGCCATAATTTCTATTGTTTTAAGAGCGCAAAAATACAATTCTAAACTCAAAAATGACTATATTAGAACCATAAACAATAGATTATGGCCTTGAATATTATTTGGATGGCTTTTTTTGTAATTGCCTTTATAATTGCCTTATGTAAACTTGTTTTTTTGGGTGATACGACCATTTTCAAGTTGTTAGCCGATGGTATCTTTGATTCGGCAAAGTCCTCTGTAATTGATGTTGCCTTCCCACTAGCAGGCACCATGGTCTTTTTCTTAGGGCTCATGAATATTGCTGAAAAAGCAGGCGCTATTCAAAAACTAGCTAAATGGATGAACCCATTTTTGAGTCGCTTATTCCCAGAAGTACCCGCCAATCATCCCGCCATGGGTCAGATGGTGATGAATTTTTCTGCTAATATGTTAGGATTAGATAATGCAGCCACTCCTTTTGGTTTAAAAGCCATGGAGAGTTTACAAAGTTTAAACCCCGAAAAAGAAAAAGCTACCAATGCACAAATTATGTTTTTGGTTTTACATACCAGTGGACTTACCATTATTCCTTTAACCATTATTTCTTACAGATTAGCAGCAGGCTCTCAAGATGCAGCTAGTATTTTTATACCCTGCGTTTTAGCCACTATTGGAACTACTTTGGCTTCCATATTAATGGTAGGATTTTATCAAAAATTAAAATGGGATAAGGTTTTAATAAGCTGGTTAATAGGTTTAGTATTAATAATGGTGGGTGTATTAGTTGGAGTGAATTCTTTAAGTTCTGTTAATAAAGAAATTTTTTCTAAAGTAATAGGTAGCGGATTATTACTTGTTATCATTGTGGCTATTATAGTAGGAGGGGCTTATAAAAAAGTATCTGTATTTGACGCCTTTATTGAAGGTGCTAAAAATGGTTTTGATGTAATTGTAAAAATCATACCTTATTTAGTAGCAATGTTAGTGGCCATTCGTGTATTTAGAGATAGTGGGGCCATGAATTATGTTTTAAATGCGATTACTTATTTGATTCAACTCACTGGAATGAATACTGAATTTATTGGAGCCTTGCCAGTTGCCATTATGAAACCACTTAGTGGGAGTGGGGCAAGGGGAATGATGTTAGATATATTTCAAACCCAAGGGCCCGATTCTTTTGTAGGTAAATTAGCCTCCATTTTTCAGGGCTCTGCAGATACTACTTTTTATATTATAGCCCTTTATTTTGGCAGTGTAGGTATTAAAAAAGTTAGGTATGCTTTATGGGCAGGCATTTTTGCCGATATAATAGGAGTGGTCATTGCAATACTTATTGGCTATGTATTTTTTAAGTAATTTATTTTAGCTAAATATTACTCACTTACTTGCCCTGGCTCATTTTCATGACTTCCTTCCACTCTTTATCTGTGACAGGTTGCACCGATAATCGGCCTAGCTTAACGAGTGCCATATTCGATAAATTCGTATTGGCCTTTACATCTGATAATTTTACAGGATGTTTTAATTTTTCATGTGGCGCAAAGTCAACGGCTAACCAAGCAGTTTCTTCAGTAGTGGGGTCTTGATAAGATTCTTTAACCACTTTTGCAATGCCTACAATTTCCATGCCTTCATTGCTATGGTACCAAAAAGCGAGGTCACCTTTTTTCATTGACCTTAAATTATTACGGGCGCCATAATTTCTTACACCATCCCAAAATGTTTTTTTATCTTTTACAAATTGATCCCAAGAATACTTAAAGGGTTCTGATTTAATTAACCAATAGGCCATAGTAAGATAGTTTTTATAAGTGTAGTAATTTAAAGGTTAGGTAAGATAAAAGTTTAGTAAGCTTCTACTATGATAGGGAATTAATACCCACTCGCTAATACATCTGCTAAATGAAGTATTTGTACATTATTACCATTAAATTTCATACGGCCATCTAAATGCATTAAACAACTTAGATCGGTACTTATTAAATATTCGGCTTGTGTATTAATTATGTTTTCAATTTTTTGATCGGCCATAGCTACACTTATCGTATCATATTTTACCGCAAAGCTTCCGCCAAAACCACAGCAGGTTTCCACTTCATTCATTTCTACTAATTCTAAACCTGCCACATTTGATAATAATTGTCTTGGCTCTTGTTTAATATTACATTCTCTTAAACCAGCACAACTATCGTGATAAGTGGCCTTGCCTTCAAATTTGGCACCTAGGTCGGTTACATTTAAAATTTTTACCAAGAATTCAGAAAGCTCAAATATTCTATTGGCTACTTTTTTTGCAGGACTTTGAAAGGCATTGTTCTCGAAAATTTTACCAAAATTATTTCTTACAAAACCCGCACAACTGGCACTAGGGCTTACAATATAATCGGCACCATCAAAGTCTTGTACAAATTTGGTACATACATCTTTAGACTCAGTCCAGAAACCTGCATTGAAGGCGGGCTGACCACAACAAGTTTGTTGTTCGTTGTACTTAACCTTACAACCTGCTTTTTCTAATACTTTAATGGTATTAAAAGCAGCTTGCGGATACAATTGATCCATAAAACAAGGTATAAATAGTTGCACTGTCATCTTCCAAAAATTATGAATACTTAGCTAATTATGCTAAATAAATTAAGGCTGAACCTTCAATCTATTAATATATTTATCCGCTTGGAAGCCTTTATCTGTTTTAGGATACTTAGACTTGATTGTTTTATATATTTCAATAGCATCATCTGCCTTTCCAGTCATCTCTAATAAAGAAGCAGCGCGGAATAAATATTCAGCAGAAATACCTTCATCTTCTGGAAAATGGCCACCTGCTTTTTTATAGTACTCAATCGCTTCGTCGTTCTTTTTTAAATCGGAATAAGCATCTCCGATAGTTCCGTAAGCGATAGCTTGTACTTGCCTAGCAGAAGTTGAAAAGTCCTTTAAATATTCAATAGAATTATTATAATCATTCATTCTGTAATAGCTAATACCAGCATAGTATTTAGCTAAATTAGCTGCTTGGGTACCACTATATTCCTTTATAATATATAATACGCCTTTGTTGGTGCCATCTCCGTTTAGTACATAATTAGAAGAGTCTAAACCAAAATACTTTTCTGCAGTATACATTGAATCTGCAGCTTTAACTTCTCTTGGATTTTGATACAATTCTGTATAGCCAAAATAAGCTAATACAACTACTACAATAGCAGTTAAAGTATAGGTTAGGGCTTTTTGATTTTTCTTTACAAAATCTACAAAGGGGTGTTTTTCTTGGTGTAATTCGCTCATATATTTTTATTAAAAATTAGTCTACTATAAATGGGTAAGATGAATCAATATATACGTCTTTCAATAATTCACTATCATCAGGCCAAGGACTTTCTTCTGCAAATTTTACAGAAGCTTCCACAATACCAGCAATTTTTTCATCAATGGCTTTTAATTCTGCCTCTGTGGCAAATTTATTTTCAAGAATGGTGCTATGTACTTTTGTAATAGGGTCTTGATTTTTATAATCTTCCACCTCGTCTTTAGAACGGTATTTTTGAGGATCCGATACAGAGTGACCTCTGTAACGATAGGTTTTCATTTCTAATAAAGTAGGGCCTTCACCATCACGTGCTCTTTTTACAGCTCTTACTACCGCTTCGTGAACGGTTTCTGCTGTCATACCATCTATTTTATCAGAAGGCATTTCATAAGCGTCGGCTAATTTATAAATATCAATAACATTACTTGTTCTTTCAATTGAAGTACCCATAGCGTAGTTATTATTCTCGCAAATAAATACCACTGGTAATTTCCAAAGCATGGCTAAATTAAAAACTTCATGCAACATACCTTGTCTTGCAGCACCATCGCCAAAAAAGCATAATACCACATTTTTTGAACCACGGTATTGTTCTGCAAAAGCTAAACCGGCACCTGTTCCAATTTGAGCACCTACAATGCCATGTCCACCAAAGAAATTATGTTCCTTACTAAATAAGTGCATACTGCCCCCTTTTCCTTTAGAGCAGCCTGTAGCCTTACCATATAATTCAGCCATAGCCGAATTAGGGCTCATTCCTTTAGCCAAGGCTAAACCATGGTCACGATATCCAGTAATGAAGGGGTCTTCATGGTTAGTAGCTGTCATACAGCCAGCTGCAATGGCTTCCTGTCCATTATAAACGTGGAAAAAACCTCTGATTTTTCCAGCCATTTTATACATCTCTTCAGCTTTGGATTCAAACTGACGAATAAGTTGCATTAGTTCGTACCAATAGAGATAAGTTTCTTTAGAAAATTTTTGGGCCACAGTCCTTTAATTTTGAGCAGCAAATATACTGTTTTCTACCATAAAATAGAGCAAAAAACAGTCCTTTAGGCTTCTTTTAAAAATGGATATGAATAGTTGGTAGGAGGGTTAAAGGTCTCTTTAATTGTCCTTGCGCTTAACCATCTGTATAAATTCAACATAGATCCTGCTTTATCATTGGTTCCAGATGCCCTAGCGCCTCCAAAAGGTTGTTGTCCAACAACGGCTCCTGTAGGTTTATCGTTAATATAGAAATTGCCCGCTGCATGTCTTAGTAATTTAGTGGCAAGTTCAATGGCCTTTCTGTCCTGCGCAATTATAGCTCCCGTTAATGCATATTTAGATGTGCTATCCAAAAGCTTTAAAGTTTTTTCATATTCAGCTGCAGGGTAAGTATAAATAGTAAGTACTGGTCCAAAAATTTCTTCACACATTGTCGTGTATTTTGGATCGGTGGTTTCAATCACAGTGGGTTCAATAAAGTAGCCTAATTTTTTACTATAATTTCCACCTACAAGTATTTTTGCTTTTTTATCTTTTTTAACTTGATCAATATATTTTGAAATATTATCAAAAGATTTTTCATCAATAACTGCATTCACAAAATTGGAAAAATTTTCAACTGTTCCCATTTTCATCGTCTTAATAGCCTTCACTAATTTTTCTTTAATGGCTGGAGCAATATTAGAGGGTAAATAAGCACGAGATGCTGCAGAACATTTTTGTCCTTGGTATTCAAAGGCTCCACGCGCTAGTGCAGTCACTACAGTATCTACATCAGCTGTTTCATGTACCATTACAAAATCTTTTCCTCCAGTCTCACCCACAATTCTTGGATACGTTTTATACTTAGCAATATTTTCTCCAATTTGTTTCCACATATAATTAAATACACCTGTACTTCCTGTAAAATGAACACCTGCAAAATCGGGATGCGCAAAACAAGTAGCGCCAATGGTAGGGCCATCTACAAATACAATATTGATAACGCCATCAGGAAGTCCCGCTTCTTTCATAATGCGCATAAATAATTGCGCAGAATAAATTTGTGTGTTGGCCGGTTTCCAAACAACCACATTACCACACATAGCTGCAGAGGCTGGTAGGTTACCACCAATAGCTGTAAAATTAAATGGAGTAATAGCTAATACAAAACCTTCTAGTCCGCGGTATTCCATTCTATTATGAATGCCAGGGGATGAGATAGGTTGTTGTTGATATATCTGACTTAAAAAATGAACATTGAATCTTAAAAAATCAATTAACTCGCAAGAAGCGTCAATCTCTGCTTGATATGCATTTTTACTTTGTCCAAGCATCGTGGCCGCATTCATTTCAAAACGATATTTAGTGGCTAATAAATCGGCTGCTTTTAAAAATATATGGGCTCTAGCTTCCCAATTCATATTCGACCAAGCATTTCTCACTTTTAATGCTGCGCTAATAGCTTGATCCACATTTTTTTTATTACCCACATGAAAATGACCCAGTGTATGTTTTATTTCATGGGGTGGATGAATGGCTTGCTTTACATCGGTTCTAACTTCTTTACCATTTATAATCATGGGAATATCCAATGATTTTTTCTTTAGCGAAGCGATGGCTTGCTTTAAAGCCAATTTTTCAGCTGAACCTGGAGCATAAGTTAATACGGGTTCATTTACTGGAACAGGATAATTGAAGGTGCCGAATTGCATAGTCAGTGTATTAGGATTCAAAAATAAGCATAAAATGAACATCTGTTAGGAACTTATCTCATTTGACTAAACTTTGGTATGATTATGACAAGACTTTGACTAAATTTGCCTGCGTTTACAGGCAATCAATTTATTAAAAGTAGTCAATGCAATATATCTTAGTAGATATCGCAGAAAGGGAACATTTTTATCCTTTTACGTTAACTCAATCCTTGGCAAATTGCAGGGTTGGTATTTTTACTTTTAAAGAAAGATGGGAGCAGTATACCCAAGAAACTTGTGGAGTTTATACAGCCCCTTATTTACAAGCCTTGTATGAGGATAGTGAATTTCTTAGTTCTACCGAATCTCTATATTTTATTAATGTGGCCTGCATACCATCTGAAGATTTGTTGAAAGCTATAAATAAACTAAATGAAGGTGAGAAGTTGATGACTGCAGGCGGAAAATGGATTGCCACTAAAACCAAGGAAAGACAAATTTCCAAAATTCTGCTAGCTGAAAAGCCACCCCTTGTTTTTGAAGAGGTTTTCCTAATTATAAATCAATTACAGCTACTATCTAGCCATACTAAACTCATAGAAAGAGATTTTAAATGGGTAAGTAATCAAAGAAAATCAGAGCCTATTGACCCTTCCAATAATGTCATTAACAAAGACCAAATTTTTATAGAAAAGGGAGCCACCGTTTTGTGTTCTAATTTAAATGCAAGTGAAGGCTTTATATATATTGGTAATGAATCAGTTATAATGGAAGGTACATCAATAAGAGGGTCCTTTGTTTTAGGTAAAAAGGGGGTGGTTAAAATGAATACTAGCATTTATGGTTCTACCACCATTGGCCCCTATTGTTTAGCAGGAGGTGAGATTAAAAATTCTATATTAATGGGCTATTCCAATAAAGGTCATGAGGGCTATTTAGGCGATAGTATTGTTGGTCATTGGTGCAATTTAGGGGCAGGCACTTGCAATAGCAACATTAAAAATACAGCTGGGGAAATACAGATGTGGAATGAATTTAAGGGGGAATGGGAGAATGTTGGCCAAAAAATGGGTATGCTGGTAGGTGATTATAGCCGTTTTGCTATTCAATCTAGTATAAATACAGGTTCATATATTGGCGTTAGTGCCAATATCTTTGGAAATGGCCTACTTCCCAAACATATACCCAATTTCACTTGGGGTATTATTCCAGGCTACCAATTGGATAAAGCCCTAGAAGATATCGAAAATTGGAAAAAATTAAAGGGATTTTCCATTACAGAGGCTGAAAAGCAGATTTTGAAGCATTTATATCAAGTAAATCATCACTAATTAAGGTTTGAATTTAATACCTTTGCAGCGCTCAACAATAGCCCACTAAACTTCCTATCCTTATTATGCGTAAACAAATAGCGGCCGCCAATTGGAAAATGAATTTATCTCTTGCGCAAGCAGAGTCTTTATTAAATGAATTAGTAACTAGTTCATATTCATTAGGCGCTCATCAAGAAGCTATTTTTGCAGTACCAGCTATTTATATTCCTTTAGCTATAGAAAAGTTAACCAATAAGCCCAATGTATTTGTTGCTGCTCAAAATTGCCATCAAAAAGAAGCGGGTGCATACACAGGAGAAGTTTCAGCTTCCATGTTAGAGTCAATAGGGGTGAAGCATATTATTGTAGGCCATTCTGAGCGTCGTGAATATTTTGCTGAATCTGACGCCTTATTAGCAGAAAAAGTAAATGCTATTTTAGCTATTGGTAGTACACCCATATTTTGTTGCGGAGAACCCTTAGCTATTAGAGAGGCAGCAACACAAAATACTTATGTAGAAGCGCAATTAAAAAATTCTTTATTTCATTTATCAGCTGAGGCTATTGTAAAAGTGGTCATTGCCTATGAACCTATTTGGGCCATTGGTACAGGTAAAACTGCATCAAGTTCACAGGCGCAAGATATACATGCTTATATTAGATCTTGTTTTGCTAGTAAATATGGTGAAGCAGTATCCAATGAAATTTCTATTTTATATGGAGGAAGTGTAAAAGCTTCTAATGCTAAAGAAATATTCTCTCAACCTGATGTAGATGGAGGACTAGTAGGTGGTGCTTCTTTAGTTGCTACTGAATTTACAGCCATCATAAACGCACTCTCTTAATTAAAAGCAAGTCTCAACTTCATGAAGAATATTAGAAATTTTTGTATCATCGCTCACATTGACCACGGTAAAAGTACCTTGGCGGATCGTTTATTAGAACATACTAAAACGATTACCGAGCGTGAAATGATGAACCAGGTTTTAGATGATATGGATTTAGAGCGTGAGAAAGGTATTACTATTAAGAGTCATGCTATTCAAATTAATTATGTACACAATGGCGTTACTTATACTTATAATTTAATTGACACACCCGGTCACGTTGACTTTAGTTATGAAGTAAGTAGAGCCTTGGCCGCTTGTGAAGGTGCATTATTATTAGTAGATGCTTCACAAGGTATACAAGCACAAACTATTAGCAATTTATATTTAGCATTGGAAAATAATTTAGAAATTATTCCTGTCATTAATAAAATTGATATGGATGGGGCTAAAATTCCAGAAGTAACCGATCAAATTATTGAATTAATAGGTTGTAAGCAAGAAGATATTTTACTCGCCAGTGGACGTTCTGGTATTGGTATTGAAGAAATACTTCAAGCTATTGCAGAACGTATTCCAGCTCCAGTGGGAGATCCGGAAGCGCCATTACAAGCATTGATATTTGATAGTGTATTCAATAGTTTTCGTGGTATTATTGTTTACTACAGAATTATGAATGGGGTATTAAAGAAAAATGATAAAATTCGTTTTGTAGCTTCTGGTAGAGATTATAATGCAGATGAAGTGGGGGTTTTAAAATTAGCCATGACACCGAAGGCAGAAGTGAGAGCAGGTGATGTAGGTTATATTATTACAGGTATTAAAGTAGCTAAAGAAGTAAAAGTTGGAGATACTATTACACTTGCCAATAACCCAGGAGAGATGATTAATGGTTTCGAAGAAGTAAAACCCATGGTATTTGCAGGAATATATCCGGTGAACACTGATGAGTTTGAAGAGCTTAGAGATTGTATGGAAAAATTACAATTAAACGACGCTTCTTTAACTTTTGAATTAGAAACTTCTCAGGCCTTAGGTTTTGGATTTCGATGCGGATTTCTAGGATTACTGCATATGGAAATTATCCAAGAACGACTTGAAAGAGAGTTTAATCAAACCGTAATTACTACGGTTCCCAACGTAAGTTTTATAGCCTATACCACTAGAGGTGAAAAAATAATCGTGAACAACCCTTCTGAAATGCCCGATCCTGTAAAAATTGAGCATATTGAAGAACCTTATATTCGCGCGCAAATTATTACCTCACCTGACTATATTGGAAATATTATTACACTTTGTTTAAGTAAGAGAGGCATTTTATTGAATCAAAGTTATTTAACCCCAACCAGGGTAGAATTAATTTTTGAAATGCCAATGACGGAAATTGTATTTGATTTTTATGATAAATTAAAAAGTCAAACTAGAGGCTACGCATCTTTTGACTATTCACAAATTGGATTTAGAGACGCTGATATTGTGAAAATGGATATTTTATTAAACGCAGAGAAGGTAGATGCTTTAAGTGCTTTAATTCATAGAGGCAAGGCCTCTGATTTTGGTCGTAGACTTTGTGAGAAATTAAAAGAGCTATTAACCAAACAACAATTCCAAATTGCTATACAAGCGGCCATTGGGGCTAAAGTCGTGGCTAGAGAAAATATATCGGCCATGCGTAAGGATGTAACTGCTAAATGTTATGGTGGTGATATTAGCCGTAAGCGAAAATTATTAGAGAAGCAAAAAGAAGGTAAAAAGAGAATGCGTCAGATAGGTAATGTGGAAATTCCACAAGAAGCTTTCTTAGCGGTACTTAAATTAGACTAGAATTACAAAGCTTTCGCAAATTCCAATAAATGATTGAATCTGTAATCAATTAAAGCATTAGGAAAGGCTGTTTCAGGATGTGTAGTAGCTAAAAATACAGTGTGCAGTCCTGCATTTCTTCCAAATTCCATATCGCTGGTTCTATTGCCCACCATAATTGACTTTGTAAAATCAATACTAGGGAATTTCTCCTTCGCTTGTAATGCCATACCAGGCTGTGGTTTTCTATTAATAGAGTCGTTGTCTAAATCGGTACAGTAAAATATATGATCAATTCTGCCACCCATCTTATTAATATCCGTCACCATATTTTGGTGAATAGTGGTTAAATCATCTTCTGTCATAATTCCTCTACCTACACCTTTTTGGTTGGTGGTTATAACAATGGTTGAAAATTTTTGTGCTAAAAGGGGCAGGGCCTTTATACTTTCATCGTAAAACTCAAATTCGGCCCAAGTTGTAACATAGTCATTATTTCTTTCAAAATTAATGACCCCATCTCTATCTAAAAATAAAGTCCAGCTATTGTCGATGGTATTAAAATTAAACATGTATTGAATTTATCTATCTTTTTAATTATATAAATTTATAATTATTTAAACTTATAGCCATTTAGAATTATGACTATTTAGAATTATAATTATTTTTTCTATACCATTAGAATTATCCGAAAATATTTTTCTCGACTAGTTCACAAATAATATGGCCTAGTAAAATATGACTTTCTTGTATACGAGGGGTATCGGTAGAAGGAACATTAATTAAATAATCGCTTAAGTCTCTCATTTTACCACCATCCGTACCCGTAAAACCAACAGTGACTACTTTTAATTCTTTAGATTTTTCAAAGGCCTTCACAATATTGCCTGAATTACCAGAGGTACTTAAACCAACCAATACATCACCTGGTTTTGCTAATCCTTCAATGAGTCTTGAATAGATTACATCATAACTATAGTCGTTGGCAACTGCCGTTAAATAAGAAGTATTGCAATGAAGGGCTTCAGAAGGCAAGGCTTTGCGGTCTTTGTAGAAACGACCCGAAAATTCGGCAGCTAAATGTTGTGCATCTGCGGCGCTACCTCCATTACCTGCAAAATAAACACTATTGCCATTTTGAAAGGCATGGGTAATAACTGTAATTACTTTTTCAAGAGTAGCAGCTAATTCACCTTTTTCTATAATGTCTTGCTTCACTTGAATAGAAGCATTAATGATACTGTTAATTTTTGTTTGCATATAGTTAATTCTACTGTATTTATTAATCTAATATCTTAATTTAATATCTTAATCTAATTTTTTAATCCAATACGCTAGTCCAATAATTTAATGTGCTGCCTAATTATTTTCCAAAATAGCAGTCGTTAATTTATCCCAGCTAAATTTCTTTTTCTCTTCACAAAGATGGTTTAAAAAATGGGTTTCTCCTAATTCGTATAGTTGCATTATACCTGCTGCAATGGAGTCTGCATTGGGTTCAGTAACAACACCTACTTTCAAATGGGGAACTAAATTTGCAAGCCCTCCCACATTGGTTACTAGCATGGGCTTTTCAAAATGATAGGCCAGTGGCGTAACACCACTTTGTGTAGCATTTTTATAAGGCTGAATTACAAAATCGGCAGCGCCTAAATAATATTTAACTTCACTATTGTCAATAAATTCAGTCCTTAGGTATAATGAATGAGCAAGATTATTTTTTTCAATAATAGATTCGTACTGCTCTTTATTATCATAAAATTCACCTGCTATTAATAACTTAATATTAGCTTCTTTGATGCGGGCGTCGTTCATGGCCTCTAATAATAAGTCTAAGCCTTTATATTTTCGAATAAAGCCAAAAAATAAAATAATTTTTTCATGCTCAGGTAAGCCTAAATGCTTGCGCGCCTCTTCTTTAGAAACAATATCTCCAAAATTATCATAAATAGGGTGCACTATATTAAGGGAAGGTTTTTGGGTAAAGGTTTTTAAGTCCTGGTTTACCTTTTCACTCATAGTAACAAAGCGGTGAATAGAGGAAAAAAAATATTTTGTCAACAATGCATCGCCCATTCTTTTCTCATGAGGTATGACATTATCGGCTATGCAAATAATTTGAGTGAATTTATTGAGGTTCACTATTCGAAGTATTGTCCCTAAGCAAGGCCCAAAAAAAGGCATCCAAAAACGAACAACAATAAAATCGGGTTTTATATTTCTAAGTTCATTACCCAGTTTCAACCAATTCAAGGGATTAATAGAATTAATACATGCTTTAATTTTTAAATGAGTGGGAGCGGGCTCTTTAGATAACTGCGTAGAACCTGGAAATAAGAAACTAGGGTATTGTAAAGAGAAAGTGTAAATACTCGTATCAAAACCTTCCTCCATAAATTGTTTGGCTAATCGCTCATTAAATGTGGCTAATCCTCCTGCTCTAAGTGGCCAAGCAGATCCTATAATAATCACTTTCTTATTCATTTGAAAAGATTATTAATTAGCTATTGAAACCCAGTTTATCTTCAATTAAATAGGTATTTCTATCAACCGCACTGCGATTCACTAATTCTGCAATGAAACCAGCTAAAAATAATTGAACACCTATAATCATAGAAACTAAGGCAATATAAAATGCAGGCTTGTTGGTCACTGAAAAATCGGGGTTCATAAATTTATCAAAAACAATATTGCCAAAAGAAATTAAACCGATTAAGAAAAATAAACTGCCTAATAATCCAAAAAATTGCATGGGCTTTTTACCAAACTTCGATAAAAACTGAATGGTCATTAAGTCTAAAAAACCATTTACAAAACGCTCCCAACCAAATTTAGTTGTACCGTATTTTCTAGCCTGGTGTACCACTACTTTTTCCCCAATCTTAGAAAATCCAGCCCATTTAGCTAAAATAGGAATATAGCGGTGCATCTCCCCAAATACTTCAATACTTTTTATCACTTTTAATTGATAGGCCTTAATACCGCAATTAAAATCGTGTAAGATAATACCAGAACTTCTTCTTGCTACCGCATTATAAATTTTTGAAGGAATATTCTTAGTGAAAGTATTATCATATCTTTTTTTCTTCCATCCACTTACTAAATGATAACCCTCTTTGGTAATCATGTCATAAAATTCAGGAATTTCATCGGGTGAATCTTGTAAGTCGGCGTCCATGGTTACTACAATATCGCCTTGGGCCATTTTAAAACCTTCATTCAATGCGGCAGACTTTCCGTAATTGCGTTGGAATTTAATGCCTTTTAAAGAAGGGTAGGTAGTTCTCAGTGTTTCAATGGTTTGCCAGCTATTATCTTTACTGCCATCGTCCACCATAATGACTTCGTAGGAATAGTTATTAGCTTGCATCACACGATCAATCCATTGCATTAGTTCAGGCAATGATTCGGCTTCGTTAAATAAAGGTATTACTACAGAAATTTGCATAAATAATTATTAAGAAGCAGGATTAGAGAAAGGATCAATAGGATTCTTTTTAGCAACCCCTGCTCCAATTAAGGAGGCAATAGCCCCTGTAAAACCAGTACCTAATATAGTACCTCCAATAGCAAAGGGTACAAAGAATTTTTTAGTCATGCTCATGGCTTGCTCAATCATTTCATCGGTCATTTTAGGATTTTCTAACATTTTCTTTCTTGAAATCTCTAAAATAATATCAATCATGTCTGGAAATAATACTTTGAAAGCAAGCACTGTATAAGCGGTAGTAATAACAATAATAACAGCTGTAGTTTTAAAACCATGTGCAAATAAATTACCAAAAGTTACATTATTACCATTTTGATTAGCATACAATATATTACCATAAATTAAACCTCCCATAATAAGAGCCGTGTTCACCCAGCTTAACCAACTGTATTCAAATAAATTAAATACATACATAACTACACTAAATACAATAGAGATAGCACTTAATATTAAACCCTTCACAATATGCGTAGTAATTTTAGTTTCCATAATTTTTTATTTATTAGCGTAATTGATTATAGTAATTATTTAGAGTAATATTTTAGAGTAATATTTTAGAGTAATATTTTAGAGTAATCATTTAAAGTAATTATTTATTTATTTATTGATAAATTCCCTTTTACATAGGTTCCAAGTACTTTACCTTTTAAGGCTATATCCCAGAAAGGAGAGTTGCCAGACTTACTTTTCGAATGAGTTTTCGATAAGTTGGTTGTTTCTTGCATATTAAATAGGGTTAATTCAGCTTCTGCGCCTTCTTCAATAGATGCTGAAGAAAGTCCGAAGATATTTCTTGCATTACTTGAAAATAATTCCGATAATCTTGCTTCAGAAAGTGAAGGTATAGTTTGCTTCACTGCAGCAAAACTTGTTTCAATAGAAGCTATACCTGCTTTCGCATTTTCAAACTCGATCGTTTTACCATCCCAGTCCTGCGGCATATGATGTGAACTAATACAATCTACTGTGCCGTTTTCAACTGCACTTATTAAAGCTTTTTGATCTTCTTTAGTTCTAAGTGGTGGAAATACTTTTAATAAAGTATCGTAGTCTTTTAAATCTTCTTCCGTAAAGAATAAATGATAAGGCGTTACGCTACAAGTAATTTGAAGTCCTTCTTTTTTAGCAGCTGTTATTAAAGCCATTCCTTTAGCAGTGCTTACACCCGTGATATGTAATTTTGAGCCAGTATATTTTAGTAATTCTATATCTCTATGAATAATTAATTCTTCTGCGATGGCGGGGATACCCGGTAGTCCAAGTCTTGTAGATAAAATGCCCTCGTTCATTAATCCTAAACTTCCTAAGCTTTTATCGATAGGCATTTGAATGACCACCCCCTCAAAGGCTTTTACATATTGCAACCCTTTTAAAAATAATAGGGTAGACTGAACAGGGTATAATCCATCACTGAAAGCAACTGCTCCATTAGAGTGCATGTCAATCATTTCTGCTAAATCCTTGCCTTCTAATTTTTTAGAAAGGGCGCCAATGGGTAAAATATGAATGGGTAATTCTTGACTATGTTGTTTGATATAAGTTACTTGAGACTTGGTATCAATAACGGGTTGAGTATTAGGTATAACAAATACAGTGGTAAAACCTCCTTGCCGAGCTGCTTGAGCGCCAGAATCTAAAGTTTCTCTATGTTCCATTCCTGGATCACAGAAATGAACAAAGGGGTCTACAAAGCCGGGGCTTACAAAAGCATTCTTTAATTCAATGGTTTGATCTGATTCACCTTTGTATTTATCTGAAATGGAGATGATTTGATGATCTTGGAGTAGAATGTCTTTAACCAAGCCATTAAAAGGCGACTTTGTATCTGCAATTTTGACTTGTCGTAGAAGAATTGTCATCGTGCCTTTATAATTTTAATGCAATATACCCCGATTTTTCTATTTAGGCTTAAAATTGCCCCCCAAATCCTGTTATTTTAGGCTCAAAATCTACTCCTTCTCCATCTTCCCATCATTTAAAAGTACATTCCTAGGATCTAGTTCCAATTTCTCAGGAGCAGTCGCTAAAGGGAAACTAAATACTTGGTCTTTATCCTTCAAATTCATGGTAAGTATAGTAGGGGTAATTGCCCCTTTTTTAAAATACCCAATTTCTACAGGTAATGAATATAAAAACTTATCTCCCTGGGCTTGATGTAACTGCACAGTTAGTTTTTTCGCAATTGCATTATAAGTCCAACTGGCATTAATGGTAGGGTTAATAGGCTGATACAACCACTGCTTAAAAAATAATTTTAAATCCTTACCAGAAACTTTTTCCATTTCAATTCTGAATCCATCGGTACTTGTATTGGCATTAAAATACTTTGCATAATAGTTTTGAATTCCTTTTTTGAAATTCTTTTCTCCCATTAAATTTCTAAGCATATGAAGTACCCAAGCCCCTTTTTGATAAGTAAGACCACTAGTCACTTGTTCTTTTTCTGCTGTTCTCTCACTTACTATACTAAATGCAGGTAACTTAACTGATAAATCATAAACAGTTTTTCTTGCTTTAATAATGCCTTTATTATATTCTTCTTTACCATATTCATTTTCAATAAATAATAAAGTAAAAAAAGTAGCAAAGCCCTCGCTTAACCAAGCATCGTCCCAAGTTGTTTCAGTAATGGCATTACCAAACCATTGATGAGCAATTTCATGAATGACTACATTTCTAGTTCTGTCATCTCTTTTACCGGTTACCAAATCTTCGCCATAAAATATAGCTGAAGAGGTTTCCATACCACCATTCACACTAGGGGTTTGAATATTCGCCAATTTCTCATAAGCATAAGGGCCCACATAATTAGAATAGAATTCTAAAACCTTTTTAGTGGGCTCATCAAAATCATAAAAACCTGCTTCCCTGTTTTTAGCATATACCCATGTTTGTATCGATTTTCCTCTGAATTCATCTACATATTTAACAGCAAAATCGGCTACCCCTAAAACAAATAACCAAGAAGATACAGGTACCGATTGTTTCCAATGAGTAAGTCTGGTACTATTACCAAGTTCAGATTCTTCCATTAATAAACCATTAGATACTACTTTATAATGAGAAGGTGCTTTTACAATAAATTCAGAAGTAGCTTTATCATGTGGATGGTCAACAATAGGCAACCAATGTCTTCCGCGATTAGGCCAGTTTTCATTAAAAAAACTACGGTCACCTAATTTAGTAGCCCCAATTCTTAAACCATCAAATGGTATACCATGGTATTGAATAGTAAATATTAATGTTTGATTTAATGTAGAAGGAGCTGGTAGGTTAATGATGAGTTCATCATTTTGATGCGTATAGTTTACAGCAAGGTTAGAACTAGTAACAGCATCTACCACCATACCTTTGTTCTGTCTTGCAGTTGTTTTATTAATAAAATCAAGACGGAAATTTTTCATGCCCGCTTCCTTAAAACTAATAGTTACCAGCGTGGTTCCTGTAATTTCATTATCAGCATCTGATAAGCTTAAATTAAATACATAATGTTTTACATCTATATTTTTATTAATAGGGTAGGTATCTGCTTTTGAAATAAGAGGTACAACAAAGAGTAATACTGTTGTAAATAAATTAAATATTCTTTTCATTAGATTAATAGTATTGTATATTTTATTAAATATTTTATAGTAAATATCTTATTGTATCGTTACTTTTTTCAAATAATATCCTTTAGCATCTACCCCCGGAGGAGTTGCCGCATTGACCAAAATACCTTCACTAGGAATAAGGGTACGTGTAGTTTGACCATTCGCTGTAATCTCAAATGGCAGAGGCATAAAGAAATTATTTTGTTTAATTTGGAATTTTTGAAAACCTACTTCTTTAATGCTAATATCTAAAACATTGGTAGTACGTAAAAAGAAATCAAAGAAAGGTTTTAAGTCCTTGCCAGAAGCGTTACTAAATAATTTCTCTACATCCATCGTAGTAACAAAATTATCATAAGTAGATTGCGGGTCAGTAGATAATTTCTTTAAAGTAGGGAAGAAGATTTCATCTCCAATGAAGTATCTTAAACTATGCATGAAAAAAGATCCTTTGCCATAAATATCTCCACCAGAATACACTTCTTCTTCTGTAATTTCATCACCCGCAGGTACAATGGCCTTTCTGTTTCTTGAATTACGTCTATGGCCAGCAATAATTTCATCATAAGCAGGCTGACCCCCAATTTCTAACATCGCTAATGCTTCAGCATAAGTGCCAATACCTTCTTGAATCCACATATGGCCCCAGTCCTTATTGGTTACTTTATTCGCCCACCACTCGTGTGCATATTCATGAAATAAATTGTCTGAATATTCTTGCCCATTGATAGTTTTATACCTAAACTTATTATCAAAAGTAATCATAGTTTGATGCTCCATTCCAGAGTTAGGTACTTCAGCAATCCCAATTTTTTCTTTGGCCCAAGGGTATTCACCAAAATACTTCTCTAGAATTTGATTGTCTCTTTTTTTAGTGGCAATTACTTTTTTAGCATGCATGGTATCTACCTCTAATACATAATATTCAATAGGTACTTTATTACCTAGTATAGTAGTTAACTCATCTTTGTACACTTTATACTTTCCTATATTAAATACAATACAATAGTTACTAATCGTATAATTTGTTTTCCAATGATAAGTAGACTTATTTTTCTTAGTATTTACATTCATTAATAAGCCAGGGCCAGCAACTACTAAATGAGAAGGCACTGTAATTTTTAAATCGGCTCCTTCATTCGGCTCATCACTTGGATGATCCTTACATGGGTAATACATTTTTCCACCTTCCCCTTGAATGTTGATAGATATCCAGTCGTAACCTGCGCTATCTTTTTTCCAAGTAAATCCACCATCCCAAGGAGGCTTAACTGCCACCGGAGGTATACCACTATATTCAATGTATACTTTTTGATTGCCTATTTCAAAACCAGCAGGGGAACTGATAAATATTTTATCGTCGTGTTGGTAGAAGGCAGCAGGTTTATTATTCACTTTAATTTTAGTAACCTTATATAAATGAATTAAATCAAGTAAAATAGTGTCTGTTTTTTTAGACAAATTCAAACTTACTTCAGTGCTACCACTAATAGATTGTTTGGCAATATCCACTTCCAGGGCAATGCTATAATGTCTAATATCCATGATAGCTTGCAAGGGTTGTAGCTTTCCGCCTGTAGTGAGGTATAAAATATCTCTACTGTTAATATTATCGTCATTTTGACTGAATGCCTGCAGTGAGGGCAACGTTAGAACAAAAATAGTCAGCGTTTTAAATAGGTTTAAACCGAACTGCTTTAGTTGTGTACTGAATTTCATTTATTTATATTTATAAGTGTGCGAAATTTCCAATGACTAAATATAATTTTTTTAAAGCAGTATACCTTCAATTTTAATACAATAATTTTCTATTTTACTGTTACATAATTTCGTCTTAATTTATTCATAAGTATATGATATTCATTTATTTATATTCAATTAGAAACTAATTAATTCAATATTTATGCTTTAATAGCGCATTTAATAAACTACCTTCGCGTCACATTTACGCCATATGACATTTCAAGATTTAAATTTAAATACCCCTTTATTAAGAGCCGTTGAAGAACTAGGTTTTAAGGAAGCTACTACTATACAGCATAGGGTTTTTCCTATTGTTATGTCGGGTAGAGATGTATGCGGTATTGCACAAACAGGAACAGGTAAAACATTTGCTTATTTATTACCTTGTTTAAGACAATGGAAATTTGATAAAAATAAAGACCCTCAAATTTTAGTATTGGTACCCACCAGAGAATTAGTCGTACAAGTAGTGGAAGCTGTTAATAAATTAACACCTTATATGAGTGTGCATGCAGTGGGTGTATTTGGTGGCGTGAATATTAATACACAACAAATTGCATTAGAAAGCGGTGCAGATGTTTTAGTAGCTACACCTGGTCGACTATTTGACTTAATAATGAACGGCGCCTTTAAAACTAAAATGATTAAGAAATTAGTCATTGATGAAATGGATGAAATGTTGAATTTAGGTTTTAGAAAACAAATCACGAATATTTTAGAATTACTTCCCGCTAAAAGACAGAACTTACTTTTCTCAGCCACCATCACTGATGATGTTGAAAAATTAATGAATGATTATTTTAGCGCACCTATTAGAGTAGAAGCGGCGCCTACTGGTACACCACTTGAAAATATTATTCAAAATGGGTATGATGTTCCCAATTTTAATACTAAGGTTAATTTATTAAAGCTTTTATTAAGTTCTAACGAGACCATGACCAAAGTGCTCATATTCGCTGCTACTAAGGCTTTGGCAGATCAACTATTCGAACAATTAAATGAAAAGTTCCCAGAAAAAGTAGGAGTGATTCATTCTAACAAAGAACAAAATCATCGATTCAATACAGTGAAACAATTTAAAGCGGGTGTCTATACTTATTTAATTGCTACCGATGTAATGGCAAGAGGTATTGATGTTGCAGAAGTTACGCATGTCATAAATTTTGACACCCCCGATGTACCAGAAAATTATATTCACCGTATTGGTAGAACAGGAAGAGCTGATAAAAAAGGAATCTCTATTACCTTTATTACAACAAAAGAAAAAATTTTACAAAAAGCAATAGAAACTTTAATGAAGCAAAAAATTCCTATGCTTTCCTTACCTGCCGATTTAGAAATTTCAGCAATTCTCACCGAGGACGAGAAGCCAAAAGTTCGAATGAAGATTATTCAAATTAAAGTTCCTAAGAAAGAAGAGTCGGGGCCAGCCTTTCATGAAAAATCGGCTAAGAATAGCAAAGTGAATGTACGTAAGAATAGGAAAGAGATAATGCAGAAAAAATACGGTAAGCCTATTTCAAGAGGAGGCAAAAATAAATAGAGCCTAAATAAAAAAAATAGTAGACAAAATAAATAGACAAAATAAAAAGGCCCTTAGATTTCAGTAAGGGCCTTTTTATTTTATATATATTAAAATCTCTCAGTAGCTGCAAAGAAGAAGTTTCCTTCTATTTGTGCATTCTCATCACTGTCACTTCCGTGAACAGCATTTTCTCCCATGGAAGCTGCGAAATTCTTTCTAATAGTGCCTTCTTCTGCTTGAGCAGGATTCGTAGCTCCAATTAATTTTCTAAAATCGGCGACCGCATTGTCTTTTTCAAGAATAGCGGCTACAATAGGGCCAGAACTCATAAAAGCTACTAATTCACCATAAAAAGGGCGCTCTTTATGCACTTCGTAAAATTGTCCAGCTTGTTCCACTGTTAATTTTGTCCATTTCATGGCTTTAACGCTAAATCCAGCCTTAATTATTTGGTCTAAAATAGCTCCAGTATAGCCTTTTGAAGTGGCATCTGGCTTAATCATCGTAAATGTGCGGTTCATAGTTATTTTATTATTAGTTGCTAATTGCAGGCGCAAAATTACTGAAAAACATCTGATTTACGCTAAATTTGTGCCTCTATGCAAACAATTGAACAATTTTACCCCTTTCTGAATCAACCTTTTAAGGCTGTAATTACATCACATCAAAAGCCAGACGGAGATGCGATGGGTTCAAGTTTGGGACTTTACCATTTTTTAAAGCAGTTGGGGCATGAGGTTACAGTTATTTCTCCTACCAATTGGGCCTCTTTTTTAGATTGGATGCCTGGTACAGACCAAGTCATTGATTTTGAATCGCATAAAGAAAAAGCCACAAGTATTATTCAGGAAGCCGATTATGTATTCTGCTTAGATTTTAATATTCTACATCGAACGAAACATTTAGAACCCATCATTAAAGAAGCGAAAGCATTAAAAATATTAGTAGATCATCATCAACAACCCGATACCCCTTCTTTTGCCTATGGTATTAGTGATGTGATGATGAGTTCTACCTGTGAAATGATTTATAATTTCATCGTAGAATCGGGACATAGTAATTTAATAAACCTAGATATTGCTGCTTGTTTATATACAGGCCTTATGACCGATACAGGTTCTTTCCGTTTTCCGTCCACTTCAGCATCTGTTCATAAAATTGTAGCGCATTTAAAAGAATTAGGCCTAAAACATTCTTTGATTCATGAAAAAATATATGATAACTCTTCAGAAGGCAGGTTAAAATTTATGGGTAATGCCTTTTTAAATAGAATGACTGTGCTACCTGAATTAAATACAGCCATGATGGCCATCCCCAAAACAGATATATATAAATTCGAGTTGAAAACTGGAGATACGGAGGGATTGGTTAATTATTTGTTATCAATTGAAGGCATTAAGTTAGCCGCCATAGTCATAGACAGAGAAGAAGAAAGAAAATGGAGCTTTAGGAGTAAAGGTAACTTCGATGTTAATATATTTGCACGCACTCATTTTGAAGGGGGAGGCCATGCCAATGCCGCTGGAGGAAGATCTTCAAAAACGGTGGAAGAAACCGCAAGCGATTTTAAAAATATTATAAAAGAATATAAATCACAATTAACACAATTAAAATAAAATGATAAAATCAAGTTTAAAGTTAGTGGCTGCTATTGTCTTGTTTGCAAGTTGTAATCAATATGAAAAAGCCCCCTCTGGTATGCCTTACAAAATTACACACGGTAGTGGTAATGAAAAATTATTGCAACAAGGTCAATTCGTTAAATTAAATGTAGAGTACAAGTTAAAATCTAAAGACACTACTTTAAGTTCAACTTTTGGCGTTATACCTGTTTATTTCCCGGTTGATACAGCTCGTTTAGGCAAGTATACATTTACTGAAGTTATTATGAAATGTAGAAAAGGAGACAAGGTTGAATTCTCTTTAAGCGTTGATACCTTAGTGAACATGAAAGTTTTACAATTAAATGAAGTATTCAAAACTAAAGATATCATTTTAGGTAAAGCCGAAATTGTAGATGTATTCACTGACGTTAAATTAGTTGACGCCGATTACAAGAAAGAGCAAGACAAAGAAAAAACAAAAGAAATTGGTATTATTGCAGCTTACTTGGCTAAAAATAAAATCACTGCTGTACAATCTCCAGAAGGAGTCTTTGTAGTTACTAAAGAAGCAGGAGATGCTATCAACAGAATTGATTCTACAAAAGTGGCTAGCGTATTTTATAAAGGATATACATTAAAAGGGGAAGTATTTGACTCTAATATCAAACCAAATGACCCTACTGCTAAACCTTATGATGTAAAAGTAGGAGCGGGAAATGTAATTCCAGGTTGGGATATTGGATTAAAATATTTTGGAAAAGGAGGAAAGGGCGTTTTATATATACCTGCAATGTTGGCTTATGGCCCACAAGCAAATGGTGTCATCAAAGCTTATGATAACCTAGCTTTTGATATAGAAATTAAAGATGTAACTGTTGCTCCAAAAGCAGCTACTATTGCACCTCCACCGCCGCCACCGCCAGCAATGCAAAAATAATAAGTAGAAAAAATAATTTATAGAAAAGTATAAATTAAATAATTAATATTTTTTTGAATTCAAAAAATGCTTCTCCTAATAAGAGAGGCATTTTTTATTGTAGATAGGGTAGTAATTGTATTATTTCAGCAGCTTCTTTAACGTCATGTACTCTAAGAATATTTGCACCCTTTAACAAAGCTACTGTGTTTGCCACAGTAGTTGCGTTTAGGGCATCCTTGGATTCAATACCTAATGTTTTATATAAACTCGATTTCCTAGAAGCCCCTAATAAAATAGGAAGCTCCAACATCTTTAATTCATTTATTTTTTTAACAATTGTAAAATTCTCCTCTACTGTTTTTCCAAAACCAAAACCAGGGTCAATTACCCAATGATTAATCCCATATTTTAATAATAAATTCTTTTTGTCTTCAAAATAACGAATAAGTGTAGCTATAATATCCGCTCTTGGCTCCACTTTGTGCATGCTGTCTATTCCACCTGTTAAATGCATACCAATATAAGCTGCGTTATTTTTAGCAACTACTGCTAATATATTTTCATCAAAACTGCCACAGCTAATATCATTAACAATATGTGCCCCCGCCGCTAAAGCAGCCTCTGCCACCGAAGCATAAAATGTATCCACCGATATAAGTTGTTTTGGATAAGCTTGGGCAATGGCTTCAATGTATGGAATAAGTCTTTTAATTTCAATGGCAGCACCCTCCATATGGGCACCTGGTCTTGTACTTTGTGCACCAATATCAATAATAGTTGCACCTTCATTTATAAATAGTTCAGTTTGCGCTAATGCGCTTTCTATATTTAAATGACGACTAGCTTCATAAAATGAGTCTGGTGTTAGATTTAAAATACCCATTACCTGGGGGCTACTAATTTGCCATTCTAGTTCTTTGGCAGGTATTTTAAACATGGTTTTAATTTAAGCTTAAATGATTATCTTGCAGTGGTTCAAAGATATTAATTAACAAAGTAATCGGACGAAATTTAATGAGTCAAACTTCCGCACAATTTGATCAAGCCATTGCCTCTTGCAGTGATATTTTTATTAAAAAAACAAAGGATTATGGTACTGCCTGGAGAGTATTAAGAATTATTTCCGTGGTAGACCAAATTTTTATAAAGGCCTTACGTATTCGAACCATTCAAGATTTGGGTACCCAGAAGGTAGAAGACGATATTCAATCTGAGTTTAAAGGCATTCTTAATTATGCCGTAATTGGTTTAATTCAATTAAAACTAGGCGACCCAAGAGTAGACGAACTTCCTGTTGATCAAGTACAGGCACTTTACCAAGAAAATGTGCTCTTTGCGAAAACTACCATGATGGATAAAAATCATGACTATGGAGAAGCCTGGAGAGATATGAGTCAAGAAAGTTATGCCGAT
>JBAXWU010000010.1:0-27294 GCA_037128235.1 Chitinophagia bacterium
TTTTTATTTTTGATTTCAAATAAGTTGAAAAACTTAATGACCCAGTAGAAGTTTATAAAGCAATAATTTAATAATAAATAAAATCTAGTATTACTCATTCATCAGACGCTCGTCCGCGTCTTCTTGCTCGAAAGTGCGCTCTGGATTGTATTTTATTTATTTACTTTATAAATAGAGTATTAATCCATAGCCCCTCATTCATCAGACGCTCGTCCGCGTCTTCTTGCTCGAAAGTACACTCAGGATTGTATTTATATATTTTACTTTATTTGCACTTCACTTTATTAATGAAGCGTCATTATTTAAAGCGTTTGAAAAATAATCTACTTGCGAATTTATGTGAATAGCGTTAAGAAAATATTTTTATACATCGTAAAAAATTGTGTGTTTGAGCGAAGCGAGTTCGCAATTTTTAGATGAATAAAAATGTTTTTAGCGTCATTCACATCGAAGAGCAATAGATTTTTTCAAACCATTAAATAGCAAAAGCAATAAAATGTTAAAGCACTCCTTTAACAATCTCCTCCACTACTGCCGGATCAAGCAGTGTTGAAGTATCTCCTAAACTTTTTAATTCACCCTCTGCAACTTTACGAAGTATACGACGCATAATTTTTCCAGAACGAGTTTTAGGAAGCCCCGATACAAATTGTATTTTATCTGGTTTGGCAATAGGTCCAATTATTCTAGTCACAGTTTGTAAAATATCTTTTCTAATTATATCCGCAGAGCCATGGGTGTCTTGACTATGTGAACCGGTATAAATAACATAAGCATAAATGCCTTGTCCTTTCACATCATGCGGATAACCCACTACGGCGCTTTCTACCACGCCTGCATGCATATTAATCGCGTTCTCTACTTCAGCGGTACCAATTCTATGGCCACTTACATTTAAGACATCATCCACGCGGCCGGTAATTCTAATTTGACCTAGTTCATTTTTTAAAGCACCATCTCCTGTAAAATATACATTAGGATAAGTAGCGAAATAATTGGTTCTGCATCTTTCGTGGTCGCCATAAGTGGTTCGAATAGTGGCAGGCCAAGGTTGTGTAATGCATAAATTACCTCTATACAAACCATCTTCCCCAGTAGTCACTTCTTCTCCTTTATCATCCACTAAAATAGTTTTCACACCAGGCATCGGATAAGTGGCCCAACCTGGTTTGCCCGGCGTAATGCCTGCCATATTAGAAATCATAATGCCACCTGTTTCAGTTTGCCACCAAGTATCTACAATGGGACATTTTTTCTTACCAATATTTTCATCATACCAATGCCATGCTTCTTCATTAATAGGTTCGCCCACTGTTCCTAACACTTTTAAACTACTTAAATCATGTCCATCCACTGGGCCTAATCCATAACTCATCAATGACCTAATAGCAGTTGGCGCGGTATATAAAATATTGACTTTGAATTTATCAATGATATCCCAGAACCTTCCTGCATCGGGAAAACTAGGAATACCTTCAAACATTAAAGAAGTACCGCCTGCGCTTAATGGCGCATACACAACATAACTATGTCCTGTAATCCAACCAATATCGGCAGTGCAGAAAAAAAGATCATTGGGTTGATATTGAAAAACATTCACAAAAGTATAATTGGTATAGACCATATAACCTGCAGTGCTATGTACCACACCCTTGGGTTTACCCGTAGAACCCGAAGTATATAAAATAAATAAAGGATCTTCTGCATCCATCTCTACTACATCCACCGATATGATACCTTGCGCTTCTACTTTTTTAATTTCATCTTCCCACCAAAGATCACGGCCTTTTAACATGGATACAGCGGTGCTAGTTCTGGTACAAACAATTACATTTTTTATATTGGTATTACCTACTAGTGCATCATCGATAATAGATTTCAGTGGAATGTCTTTAGCGCCTCTATAGGCTCCATCGCAGGTAATAATATAATTGGCTTTCAAATCGTTTAATCTGTCTGCAATACTTTGCGCAGAAAAGCCACCAAAAATAACACTATGTATTGCACCAATTCTTGCGCAAGCTAATACCGCAATGGCAAGCTCTGGAATCATGCCCATATAAATACAAATACGGTCTCCTTTTTGTACGCCATTATTAATAAGTACCTGTGCAAACTGAGAAACGTTTAAATGCAATTGTTTGTAGGTAATAATTCGATGATTTTCTTTGGGATTATTAGGTTCCCAAATAATGGCAGGCTTGTCGCCATTTTTTGCTAAATGTCTATCGATACAATTTTCAGTAATATTTAACTTGCCGCCCTTGAACCATTCTACTTTAGGTTCTGTAAAATTCCATTCTAATACCTTATCCCATTTTTTACGCCAAGTAAAATTTTCAGCAATTTCCCCCCAAAACTTTTCTGGATGGTCAATGCTATTTTTATAAGCTTCGTGGTAAGCTTCTAAGGTTTTAATTTGATAAGGATAACTCATATGCACAGATTAAATAAATAATGATAACCAAATTTACATTTTTCAGTTTAAATATTTAACTTGAATACTCACTTGCAAACAAATAAAAATATGCACCAAGAATCAAAACAAACTAATATCGCTTTTGTGATAGGGGCTTCTTCTATGGGCACCTTAATTGAGTGGTATGATTTTTACATATTTGGAATGTTAGCCACCATCATTTCAAAGCAGTTTTTCCCTGCAGACGCGGGCACAGCAGCACTTTTAAGTACTTTGGCTATTTTTGCTGCCGGCTTTATTGTAAGACCTTTTGGGGCCTTGGTCTTTGGACGTTTAGGTGATTTGATTGGGCGCAAGCATACTTTTTTACTGACCTTAATTATCATGGGGGGTTCCACTTTTGCCATTGGACTAGTGCCTGGTTATGCTACTATTGGATGGGCAGCACCTATTTTGGTATTAATACTTCGTTTATTACAAGGTTTGGCCTTGGGAGGAGAATATGGTGGGGCAGCCACTTATGTGGCAGAACATGCTCCCGCTGGACAAAGAGGTTTTTGGACAAGTTGGATTCAAACTACTGCAACACTAGGTTTATTTTTAGCCTTAGGTATTATTATATTAATAAGAACCAATCAAGGGGTGGAGAAATTTAGTGCAGAGTGGGGTGGATGGAGATATCCTTTTTGGATTTCCATTTTACTAGTGGGTGTTTCTGTATTGATAAGAATGCGCATGAGTGAATCGCCTATGTTTACCAAATTAAAAGCAGAAGGAAAAACTTCGACGAATCCATTGAAAGAAAGTTTTGGGCAAAAGGCCAATTTTAAAATGGTTTTATTGGCTTTATTTGGAGCGGTGATGGGTCAAGGGGTTGTTTGGTATACAGGTCAATTTTATGCACAAAGTTTTATTGAAACAGTTTGTAAGATTGAGTTTGTGCAATCGAGAAATATTATGCTCATTGCCATTTTAATGGCTACCCCATGTTTTGTTTTATTTGGATGGTTGAGTGATAAAGTAGGCAGAAAATGGATCATGCTCTTGGGCATGTTGTTGGCTATATTCACTTACCGACCCATCTACCAAACTTTTTTAAATATTGCTAATACCCATAGTAGAATTGATAAAATTGATTTAACTAAAACGGTAGCTTCTGCTGTAAAAGCAAAAACGGATAGCAAAGACCCTACTAAAATTTATATTACTCAAAGTTTTGATACAGCTTATACAGATGGCGCAGTTTTTAAATACATTAAAACAGATACGTTGAAATTGGGAGCTACCTATAATGCTTTAATTCCTATTGATTCTTTGAATCCAAGTCTAATTGTATCTAAATCAGCCAAGCCAAATGTGGTGGTGGAAAAAACCTTGGGGCATGCTGCCTATTGGGATATGATTTGGTTGGTCTTTATTCAAATTGTTTATGTAACCATGGTCTATGGTCCTATTGCCGCCTTCTTAGTGGAAATGTTCCCTACTAAAATTAGGTATACTTCCATGTCGCTTCCTTATCATATAGGTAATGGCGTATTTGGAGGTTTGGTTCCTTTTCTAGGTACTTTAATTGTAGAGTTCACCAAAACTTCTTCAAATCCTACTGGCGATTCTTTAGCAGGATTATGGTATCCCATTGGAGTTGCTTCCATTTGTTTTATAATTGGCCTTATTTATTTAACGAATAAAATTGATAAAAATGTAATGGACTAATTGCGTAAAACATGCTGTTAATTCTTATCTAAAAAAAATATTTATATGAATACAATTAAAAAATTATTAGGCTATGTTTGGATGCTGTTAGCACCTAGCATTATTTTATTTTTACTCTATGAGGCTTACGATAAAATTACAAAAGCGGCTGCTGCTTTACAGTCGAATGTTATACTACAGTGGGTCATTATATTATTAGTTTTTACACCTATCTGTATAGGTTTATTTATATTTGGGACTTATGCTAGCAAAGGAGAATACAACCATTTGCCTAGCAATTCTGCCGAAATTGAATAAGGGAAAATCATTTTATATAAGTAGTTTTGAGCTATGTCATTAGTAGTAAATACCCTTTGCAAAAATTACGGCCATCAAATTGCGGTCAATGAAGTTTCTTTTCAATTGAAGCCTGGAGAAATTGTTGGTTTTTTAGGTCCTAATGGCGCTGGAAAATCGACCACCTTAAAAATGCTTGCTGGTTTTTTAGAAGCAGACAAAGGCTCTATTGTTTTAAATGGCGAGATACTTAATCAAAATGCAAGTACAGTAAAAAAACAAATTGGTTATTTGCCAGAATCAAATGCACTCTACCAAGATTTATATGTGAAAGAATATTTACAGTTTTTAACTTCTGTTCATTCTATAACCAATGCTGCAGCATTGATTCAATCTGTAATAGAAAAAACAGGGCTTGAGCAAATGCAACATAAAAAAATAGCAGCCCTCTCCAAAGGATATAAACAAAGACTAGGTATTGCAGCTGCCATCATACATAAGCCAAAACTTATTTTACTAGATGAACCCACGGCTGGTTTAGACCCCAATCAACTTGTAGAAATTAGAGCCTTGATACAATCACTCAGCAAGGACACCATGATTTTATTTTCAACACATATCTTACAAGAGGTCACGGCCATATGTGATCGAGTGTTAGTATTACACCAAGGAAAGCTAGTGGCAGACGAGCCCATAGGCCAGTTATTGGAAAAACACGATGCCAGTTTAGAAGATATATTCAAAATGCTTACCCATTAAAAAAAAGGGTGTAAATTGCAGTCTCCTTTTCGAAATAAATCAATTGATCGTAAAAAAATAATTATATGAGTTACATTATTGAAGTTCGTGCAAGACAAATTTTAGATAGCCGTGGAAATCCTACTGTAGAAGTAGATGTATTAACTGATGAAGGTGCTCTGGGCCGCGCAGCAGTGCCAAGTGGTGCAAGTACTGGTATTCACGAAGCAGTAGAGTTAAGAGACAACGATAAGAAAAAATATGTAGGCAAGGGCGTACTAAAGGCTGTAAAAAATGTAAACGATTTAATTGCAAAATCTATTAAGGGATTTGATATTACTGCGCAAGCTGAAATTGATCAAATTATGATTGACTTAGACGGCACGCCAAATAAAAGTAAACTAGGAGCGAACGCAATACTAGCTGTAAGTATGGCGGTTGCAAAAGCAGCTGCAGAAGAAGCCAACCTTCCTTTATACAGATATATTGGTGGCACGAATGCAAGAACATTGCCGATGCCCATGATGAATATTTTAAACGGGGGAGCACACGCCGATAATAAAATTGACTTTCAAGAGTTTATGATTATGCCAGTGGGTGCACCTAGCTTTAGTGAAGGACTTCGTTGGGGTGTTGAAATCTTCCATCAATTAAAAAGCACTTTAAAGAAAAAAGGATATAGCACCAATGTAGGAGACGAAGGCGGATTTGCACCTAATATTCAAAGCAATGAAGAAGCCATTGAAACAGTACTTGAGTCAATTCAAGCAGCTGGTTATAAAACAGGAAGCCAAATTGCGATAGCCATGGATGCAGCAAATAGTGAACTTTGGAATGCGAAAAAGAAAAAATATGTTTTCCATAAAAGTTCTGGTAAAGAAATGAGCAGCGACCAATTAGTAAAGTATTGGGAAAGCTGGGTGAAGAAATATCCTATCGTATCTATTGAAGATGGAATGGCTGAAGATGATTGGGCAGGTTGGAAAAATTTAACTGAAACTATTGGCGATAAATGTCAATTAGTAGGAGACGATTTATTTGTAACCAATGTAACAAGAATTCAAACAGGTATTGATAAGAAAATTGCGAATGGCTTACTTGTGAAAGTAAACCAAATTGGCACTTTAACTGAAACTATCAATGCGGTAAGCTTAGCACAGCACAATGGTTATAATACTATTATGTCACATAGAAGTGGTGAAACAGAAGACACCACCATTGCCGATTTAGCCGTGGCTTTAAATTGCGGTCAAATTAAGACTGGTTCTGCTTCTCGTACCGACCGTATGGCCAAGTACAACCAATTAATTCGTATTGAAGAGCAATTGGGTGAAACGGGTATTTTCCCTACTAAAGGCAAGTTGAAGTTTGGTAACAAATAAGTCTACTGGCTTTTGAAAATAAGTAGAGGAGCTCCCAGGGGCTCCTCTTTTTTTTGCCATATCATCAGAACTACGTTAATTTTACGGTAAGTTCTTACTATGAAATTCATAAAAAAAATACTCCCCTTTGTTGCCAATCGTTACTTTATTGTAAGTATGGGATTTGTGGTATGGATGTTATTTTTTGACCAAAGAGATTTTTTTCAACAAAGAGAAAGAGCAACTGAACTTAAAAAAGTAGAAGACGCTAAAAAATATTATCAAAAAGAAATACAAAGCACACAGAAGCAATTAGATAATATTCAAAATAATAAAACGGCAATTGAAAAATATGCGCGCGAAAGATATTTATTACGCAGAGAAGGAGAGGAACTGTATTTATTTGAAGATACCTTGCATACTAGCACCAAATAATGACAAAGAAAGAACGCTATGAATTAGTGCTTGCTTATTTTCAAGAGCAGGTACCTATTGCTGAAACAGAGCTATTGTATGACAATCCCTTTCAATTATTAGTAGCCGTTATTTTATCAGCACAGTGCACCGACAAGCGTGTTAACCTAACCACACCTGCTATTTTTAAACAATTTCCTAGCCCTCAAAAAATGGCCAAGGCTAGTTTTGAGCAAATGTTTGCACTTATTAAAAGTATCTCTTATCCCAATAATAAGGCCAAGCATTTGATTGGCATGAGTCAATTATTAGTAGACAATTTTAATGCAGAAGTGCCTTTGACAGTGGAAGCGCTAATTACACTTCCAGGGGTGGGACGCAAGACAGCCAATGTAATTACCTCTGTGGTAGACAAACAACCCAATATGGCGGTAGACACCCATGTGTTTAGAGTTAGTAGAAGATTGGGCTTAGTGCCCATGACCGCTACTACACCCTTGGCAGTAGAGAAGAATTTGATTAAACATATTCCCACAGCACTTGTGCATACCGCACATCACTGGCTAATACTACATGGTAGGTATACTTGTTTGGCAAGAAGTCCTAAATGCGATGCCTGTGGCTTAGTTTCTTTTTGTAAGGAAGGGGCAAAAAAAAGCGCCTCTTAAATTAGAGACGCTTTATTATAAGTTAAGATAAGTTAAGGCTAAACAATTTATTCAGCCATGATTACACTACAAATATTGTTCTACTGCAGTGACTAATTCTTGTTTAGTAATAGGAATACCCATGATTTTATTATAGCCTTTAGCGTCAACAAAATATTTATCGCGAATAATTTTTATTAATTGCCCGCTATTAATTTCAGGAATGACAACTGTTTCAAAATTCTTTAAGATATCGCCTAAGTTTTTAGGGAAAGGACGCATGTACTTAATATGTGCATGGCTCACTGCCTTGCCTTGGCTTTGTAAATGCAATGCGGCACTTTTAATGGTTCCATAAGTAGAACCCCATCCAAGTATTAATACTTTTCCTTTTTCAGCACCCGTGTCAATGGTTTGTAAAGGAATATAATCGGCAATTTTTTCTACTTTAGCTTCTCTTGATTTTACCATGAATTCGTGGTTCTCAGAATCATAGCTTACGTTTCCAGTCTCCGCTTGTTTTTCTAATCCACCAATTCTATGTTCTAAACCTGGTGTTCCAGGAATAGCCCAAGGTCTTGCACCTTTTTCATTACGCTTATAAGGAAGGAATTTTTCTTCACCTTCGTCTAATGCTTTTTTAAATTTCACTTCAATAGTAGGCAAGTCAGCAGCAGAAGGGAATTTCCAAGGTTCAGCACCATTGGCGATATAGCCATCACTTAATAAAATAACAGGAGTCATATGTTGAAGCGCAATACGTACTGCCTCAAATGCCATATCAAAACAATCGCTAGGTGTTGAAGCTGCAATAATTGGAATAGGTGCTTCACCATTTCTTCCATAATAAGCTTGCATTAAATCGCTTTGCTCTGTTTTAGTAGGTAAACCAGTCGATGGGCCACCTCTTTGAATATTCACAATGACTAAAGGAATTTCTAACATCATAGCAAGTCCCATGGCCTCTGTTTTCAAAGCCATACCTGGTCCTGAAGTAGTCGTTAAACCAATAGAACCACCATAGCTTGCACCAATCGCTGCACTAATACCAGCAATTTCATCTTCTGCTTGGAATGTTTTTATATTAAAATTCTTGTACTTACTTAATTCATGTAAGATATCAGTAGCAGGTGTAATAGGATAACTTCCTAAGAATAATTGTAACCCACTTTTTTGAGCAGCTGCAATTAATCCCATAGATAAAGCTTGGTTACCCATGATACTTCTGTAAGTACCCGGGTCCATTTTCGACTTTTCTACTTTGTATCTAGCAGAAAAAAGTTCTGCTGTTTCGCCATAGTAATAACCTGCTTTTAATACATCGACATTACTATTTAAAATAGACTCTTTCTTTTTGAACTTATCTTTTAAATATTCAATAGTGGTATCTAAATCTCTGTTGTATAACCAGTAAATCATACCTAGTACAAACATGTTCTTCGCACGGTCTCTTTCTTTATTTCCTAAGTCTGTATAGGCTTTTAGGGCTTCACGTGTTAATTTAGTTACGTCTACTTTTGTTAAATCATATCCATCTAAACTGCCATCTTCTAATGGATTAATTCCATCAGGGTAAGCAGCTAAGCGTAAATTCTTTGTATCAAATCCTTCAATATTAGCAATAATTTTTCCGCCTTTTTTCAAACCTTTTAAATTCACTTTTAAAGCTGCAGCATTCATCGCCACTAGTACATCGCAAATATCACCTGGTGTATAAACCCTGTTAGAACTGAAATGAATTTGGAATCCACTCACTCCAGGTAGGGTTCCTAATGGGGCTCTGATTTCCGCAGGGAAATCGGGAAAAGTAGCTAAATCAATACCTAATAAGGCAGTGTTATTGGTAAATTGTTGACCCGTTAATTGCATACCATCACCACTATCACCAGCAAATTTTATAACTACATCTTGTAAAACAACTTCTTTTTGCATATTCGATTTTATTGGAGCACGAAGGTACAAATCTGAGGGCCTAAAACCTTAACTTTTTATCATTTTTTTATAGTTTTCTTGTCTAACTTTGCGTCCACAAAGCTTTGATTGTATGCTTAATGGGCCTCTTTTTTACATATTGAGTTTGTTTTTAACACCCTTTCTGCCTTCTAATCCAATGGCAGTAACTGTTAATGCAGTCAAAAAGCCTTTTATACTGGCTCAGTACCAGCCCTCGGATAGTCTTACAAAACATATTTACTTAACATTTGATGATGGCCCTTTAAATGGAACGGCCAACTGTATTACCATCTGTGAAAGCGAAAAAGTAGCTGCTTCTTTTTTTGAAATTGGCCTGCATCAATCCAGGAGTAAACAGGGCAGGATGTTGTATGAACAAATTAAGGCCAATGAAAGTTTATTCACCCTATCCAATCATAGTTATTCTCATGCTTATGGTAAATACCTTTGGTTTTACCAGCACCCAGATGCTGCCACCTTAGATTTTTTAAAGGGCAAGGCTGTATTAGCGCCTAGCAATAATTTGGTCAGATTTCCCGGAAACAATGCCTGGGACACCAAGGATGCCAAAAAAGCCAGTTGGTTGGTAAAGCCGCTTGCACATAGAATGGACAGCCTAGGCTGGGATGTGATTGGCTGGGATATGGAATGGCGTTTTAATAAACATGGCAAGCCAGTGCAAAGCCCAGAAGCCATAGCGCTATTGGTGGACAGCTTATTTGCGCATAATCAAACTAAAACAAAAAATCACCTGGTTATATTAATGCATGACCATATGTTTGCAACCACTGCCGATTCTATTAAGTTAGCAAAAATGGTTGGCTTGCTGAAGCAACACCCACACTATGAGTTCGAAAAGATCACCCATTATCCAGGGCTTAAAAATGCATTGAATTAACTTTTTTTGGACAATCATTCAAAGTATTTAGTATTTTTATACTAGAAAAAAACGTAAAACTATGGCCATTTTTAAATCAGGCAATCCAACCCTTACAGAAAAAATATTTGATAAAAGTTTGCATGATAACGCCGCTTCATTTGGCGTAATGAGCATTCGTGGTACCATTCAAAAATTTGGTTTTTTATTAATGATGGTAACGGCTGCCGCCATGTATGTTTGGAATGTATATGCTGAAGGCAATACAAGTTCTGCTACTACTTATATGTTAGTAGGTGCTATTGGTGGTTTTGTGGTAGCCTTAGTAATAATGTTTAAGCCTCAGTGGGCTGGCTACATTGCACCTGCTTATGGAATTCTAGAGGGATTATTTATTGGAGGTATTAGTGCTTTTTTTAATGCTATGTTTCAAAAGAGCTATCCCAATATTGTATTACATGCAGTAGGTTTAACTTTAGGTGTTGCAATTTCTATGTTCTTGTTATATAATTTTAGAATTATTAGTGTAACAAACCGTTTGCGTTCTATTATTATGTCAGCCACCATGGGTATTGGTTTATTTTATTTAATTGTTTGGATCTTGGGTTTGTTTGGAGTGAATATGGGATTTGCATTTGATAGCTCTCCACTAAGTATTGGGATAAGTTTATTTATAGTAGGTATTGCTGCAATGAATTTATTATTAGATTTTGATGCCATTGAAAAAGCAGCTGAAATGGGGGCCCCTAAATACATGGAATGGTACGGTGCTTTTGGTTTACTAGTTACTTTAGTATGGCTGTACATGGAAATTTTACGCTTGTTGAGTAAATTAAATTCAAGAAATTAAGGCGACCCTTTATCCCTTTAAATAAAAATTAAAATGGAGTTTAAGCGGGGTAAATTATCTAATGAGCAACTTGTACATCTTTATAAATCCTTGCTTTTGCCAAGGATGATAGAAGATAAAATGTTGCTATTGCTTCGCCAAGGAAAAATTAGCAAATGGTTTAGTGGTATGGGTCAAGAGGCCATCGCAGTAGGGGCTAGCCTAGCTATGGATCCTACTGAATGGATCATGCCCTTGCATAGAAATTTAGGTGTATTTACTGCACGAGGTATGCCCTTGACCGATTTATTTAAACAATGGCAAGGATATAAATCGGGTTATAGCAAAGCGCGTGAAAGAAGTTTTCATTTTGGTAGTAAGGAACATCATGTATGCGGTATGATATCTCATTTAGGTCCTCAATTAGCCATTGCAGATGGAGTAGCACTAGCGTATCAACAAAGAGGACAATTAAAAGCCACCTTAGCATTTACGGGAGAAGGAGGAACTAGTGAAGGTGATTTTCATGAAGCCTTGAATGTAGCTGCGGTATGGGGACTGCCCGTTATTTTTATTATTGAAAATAATGGATACGGATTAAGTACACCTACCAATGAACAATACAAATGCGATTATTTAGTAGACCGTGCCAAAGGCTATGGCATGGAGGGAATTCGCATTGATGGTAATAATATTTTAGAAGTATATGATACGGTAAAAGGGGTGAGAGATTATTGTATTAATAATCAGCGTCCATATTTAATTGAGTGTACCACTTTTAGAATGCGAGGGCATGAAGAAGCTAGTGGTGTGAAATATGTTCCAAAAGAACTCATGGAAACTTGGTCCAGAAAAGATCCTATTAAAAATTACGAGCAATATTTAGTGAAAGAAAAAATAATCACTGAGATGGAAGTGGCTACTATTAGAAATGATATAAAGCAAAACATTGAAGCCGATTTAAAAATAGCCATGGAACCTGAAACATGGGATCCCTCTATACAAGAAGAACTTGCCGATTTATTTGCACCTGTATTGCCTAACACTATTTTAGATTTTACCGCACTTAATAATCCTATTTTAACCAAGAAGCGTTTTATAGAAGCCATTAGTGAAGCCTTAAGACAATCCATGGTTTTGTATCCGGAATTAATTATTATGGGACAAGACATTGCTGAATATGGTGGTGCTTTTAAAGTAACTGAAGGTTTTGTGCAACAGTTTGGAAAGCAAAGAGTACGTAATACACCTATTTGTGAAAGTGCTATTGTGGGTGCTGCACTGGGTTTAAGTTTAGAAGGGATAAAGTCGGTGATGGAAATGCAGTTTGCCGATTTTGTAACGGTGGGCTTTAATCAAATTGTAAATAATTTGGCTAAAATAAATTATAGATGGGGACAGAATGCAGATGTAGTTATTCGTATGCCAACAGGTGCGGGTGTGGGAGCAGGTCCTTTTCATTCCCAATCCAATGAAGCTTGGTTTACGCATGTACCCGGATTAAAAGTGGTCTACCCTTCTAATCCTATTGATGCAAAAGGTTTATTAATTGCTGCCTTAGCCGATCCTAATCCCATACTTTATTTTGAACATAAAGTAATGTATAGAAGTATGGAGGCAGAAGTACCTGATGAATATTATCTAGTTCCTATTGGAAATGCTGCATTAATAAGTGAAGGAGAAGCCGCTTGTATTATTACTTATGGTATGGGCGTGCATTGGGCCTTGCAATATCAAGCAGCGCATAGTGAAGCGTCCATTTCAATTTTAGATTTAAGAACCTTGGCCCCCTTAGATTATGAAGCTATTGAAAAAGTAGTGAAGGCCACTGGAAAAGTAATGGTACTGCACGAGGATAATTTAACTGGCGGTATTGGTGGAGAAATTAGCGCCTGGATTGCAGAACACTGCTTTGAATATTTAGATGCACCTGTAATGCGATGTGCATCTTTGGATACACCTATTCCTTTTAATACTGTTTTAGAAAAACAATATTTAGCAAATGCACGCTTAGATGAAATGATGCAAAAGCTTTTAGCTTATTAGCATTAAAAAAGACCCTTACATTTAATTTCTTAGGTGAAGTAAACAAGCCTCTTAAATTTCATTAAAGGTCTTGTTATTTACTATCTCTGATAGGTATTGGTCACCGAGTTACCGGCTGTGTCTGTTAAAATAAAAGTATATTTATTATTTACATCCCAACTATATTTTACATAACCATTCTTAGTACCTCTTTTATAAGTTAGCAAATAGCCATTCGTTCCTACAGCAACAAAATCTGTAATAGCTGCACCATTTAATGGAGCTGTAGCTGGGCGAACTGGTTTTGAAAATGCTTGTGGTATAACTTGATTTTCTGGTGCGGTTGTAGTGGGATCAAGTGTAACCTTTCCTTTTAATGCACCAATTACATAAGGGTAATCGTTGGTTCCATGATAATGATATAAACTATTTGCTCCATTATGTCCGTGACAAGTATCTAGGGCAATCATATTGGTTCCATCAGGTTCTTTTAATCCATAGACTGGGAAACCGTCTACTGCAAATGCAATAGGCTTGAGGCCATTTAAAGTAGATAAGTGCATAGGTGCAGCATGATAATGATAATCATCTCCTTTACCACAATGCCCGCCCCAATTATCCAACTCTCCAATTTTATAAGAATCCTCGCCTCTATTATTTAATGCGTTAAAAATAGGTATCCCATTTACGGCCACTGCAACAGCCCCCTTCATTAAGTTTGTTTTTGTACTTAATGGTGTAGTGGCATAAACCGGTTGTAAAGGAATAGACCAACTATTTGTTCCATTGTATGGTTGAGTAATGGGAACTTGTTGTTGCCAATTCGTTATTCCAATCATCATATTGTGAGTAGGAATTCCAGTAGAAGCAATATAAAAATAGGTGTCATCCCAGCTTGTGCTAAGACTAGGCTTGAAAGCTGCAAATGCAGAGTCAATAAAGGTGAAATTTGTTTTAGGAATAGTCACTGAGATGGGGGTTACTATTGGGGTTACTATTGAGTTATTTGAATTGGTTGTATCTGATTTACTACAGGCCATTAAAATAGAAAAAATAAATAAAATACTTAGGGTACTTAGTCCTAATGAAGATTGGAATATATAAAACTTAATAAAATTTCTATTGATTGAATAAATCATAAATACCAATAGTAATAGTATAGTTAAAGGCAAATACTTATAATAGTTATCATTTTCTTTTTCAACTATGTTTGAAAAATTTAAATCAGAAAATTTATTTATTTTAAATTTAGCCAATAGCTGATCTTGGGGAATTAAATCATCAATAATAATAGGTTTAATGATACCTTCCTCTTGTTCTAAAAATATTTGATTATACTTTGCAAAAGAAAAATTTCCTTTTATAGATTCTCCAGATTTTAATCTCCATGTATTTAAAATAATTTTGTCGCCTTTATGATAGTGTCCTCCTGAGTGTGCAAGCAAGTTGGTGCTTCCTAAGAGACAAATGGTAATAAATAAATAAATTATACTTTTCATAATTAAGGTCTTGTATAGGTGACACTCATCACAGCACTGTCCACAATCTTATTTTTCATGCCTGCCAAAAGAATGTCCATGGTCACTTGTGTATTGGGTACTGTAATAGTAGGTGGTGCATTTAAAGCATATATTGTTAAAACATAAATTTTTGCACCTGGTCCTTGAGAGCAAGGAGGGGTATAAGTAGTTTTTCCATCCACTGTATTAATGCCAAATACACCAATTGATTTAGAATTATTAGGTATGGACGTAGTAGAAGCTGGAATATTATAAAGTACTATGTATACATGCTTATCTCCCGGGCCAGGAATCGTATACATGGTAATGGCATAACTATTGGTATTACTGGGCGCATTTGACCATTGCAGACCTGGAGAAATACCTAAACTATCGCAAGTGTATAATTTAGGATATAGCCCATTATGAACAAACCCATTACCACTGAATTTTATTTGATTAGCTATTATTGGGCTAGTCACAAGATTTGAAACACTTGTGTTGTTTGTTGCATTATTTGTTTTTTGACAGCTAAAAAAAAACATAAAGGCGGGTAGTGCAATAATAATTTTTTTCAAATTTGTCTTTTTTTATTTGACTAAGTTTTAATCAATAAGTTTAATTAACAGTGTGTAAAGATTTTCTAAAAGAATCAATTCTGCCCTAAAAACTCAATTTTTAACTTAAATTTTAATTGGAAGACCTAAAAATTCAAGGCCCTCGTTGATGGGGGGCCTTGATAAAATCATTAGACTTGGAATTAACAATCCTCAAATTTTCTCAAGCCTGCCCGTTCATGGGTTAGGCTTGAGAAATCATAAGAGAAAGCATTAATAACCCTTATTTTTTAATTAGGGTTATTTATACGGTACACGCGTAAAAAATTCCCTCCCAATACTTTCGCAACATCTTTATCAGAGTAGCCTCTTGCTATTAATGCTTGTGTAAATTTAGGATAATCAAGTACTGTTTTTAATTCTTTCGGTGCAGAGTTAATACCATCGAAATCAGACCCTATTCCCACGTGGTCAATACCAATTAATTTTACGATATGGTCAAAGTGTTGCATAAGTTGTTCTAAGTCTGGCTTAATGGCCTCGCTTTCTGCAGGATATTTTTCAGAGACCATCGTGAATGCATATTCGCGTTGTAAACCGGTGGCAAGTAAAGAATCAATTTCTGCTTTATGATTTTTTCTAAAAGCAGCATCTTTCTTACTAAAATTACTATCTACAAAACCAGAGAAGAAATTCAAGTGTATTACGCCACCGTTTTTTCCTACTGCAATAATTTGATCATCTTTTAAATTTCTTGTAACTGGACAAATAGCATAAGCATTGCTATGTGAAGCAATTACTGGCTTGGTTGTAGTTTTAATCGCATCCCAGAAAGTAGCTTCACCCACATGTGAAATATCTACAATAATGCCTAACTTATTCATGCGTGCAATAATTTCTTTACCAAAACTTGTAAGGCCTTTTGGGCCTGTATATTTTGGATCTTTTTCATCGACATGAGAACTTGCCCAAGAAGGGGAGTTATTCCAAGTAAGTGTCATATAACGAACCCCTCTTTTATAAAATGTATCTAGTCTATCAATATTATCTTCAATCATATGGCCACCTTCTACGCCATATTGTGCTACAATTTTATTTTCTTTCAAAGTTTTTTGAATTTGCTTCCAGCTTTTAGCAATCACAATTTTATCAGGGTTTCTATTCGCAACAGCTTCTAATGTGTCCATGGATCTCATTGCCCATGCATAAGGGTTGGCTTTTTCTCCATCGCACCAAACTGAAAATAATTGGTAGTCTAGTCCACCTTGTTTGAATCTTTTTAAATCGGAGTGGTTGATGCCGGTAAGATCTTGGTCAAGGCTTACCTTTTTTTCGATACATGCAGTGATGCAATCATTGTGGGTATCTACTAATACCGACTTATAGTGTATGGCTTGGGCATTGGCACCAGCTGTTATAAGCAAAAAAAGGGCTACTAAGTATTTCATAGTATAGGATTGTTTTGATTGACAACTAAAATAGCTATTTTTGCGCACAGAAAACCGACTATGTTAGACAAATTAGATGCCATTAAAGCAAGATTCCAGCAAGTGGGGGTGGCTTTGACCAATCCAGAGATCATCAATAACCAAGCTGAATTTGGTAAAATGAGTAAGGAATACCGCTTCTTAGAAAAAATCATTATACCCTATGAGCGTTATAGGAAGGTTTTGGAAGAGCATAAATTTGCCAAAGAAACCTTGAATGGGGATGATGCAGAAATGCGTGAATTGGCAAAAATGGAGATGCCTGGTTTAGAAACAGAGAAAGACAGCCTTGAAAAAGAGTTAACGAAATTATTAATACCCAAGGACCCGCAGGATGACAAGAATGCCATTATTGAATTAAGAGCAGGCACTGGTGGTGATGAAGCAAGTTTATTTGTAGGTGATTTACTTACGATGTACACAAGGTATTGTCAGAAAAAAGGATGGAAAGTAGCACTAGTAAGTGAGAGTGAAGGTTCAGTAGGTGGGTATAAAGAAGTAATATTAGAAGTAGTGGGTGAAGATGTATATGGTACCATGAAATTTGAAAGTGGCGTGCACCGCGTACAACGTGTCCCTTCTACAGAAACCCAAGGTAGGGTGCATACTTCAGCAGCTACGGTGGCCGTGATGCCAGAAGCAGAAGAAGTAGATTTTGTATTGAACCCTGCCGATGTAAAAATGGAAACTTCTCGAAGTGGTGGTGCGGGTGGACAAAACGTAAACAAGGTAGAGACGAAAGTAATGTTAACGCATATACCTACAGGAACGGTTATTATTTGTCAAACAGAGCGTTCACAGTTAGGTAACCGTGAAAAAGCGATGGGCATGATGCGAACAAAATTATTTGAAGAGCAAGTGCGTAAGCAAGAAGATGAAATCTCCAGACATCGTAAAACATTGGTAAGTACTGGAGATAGAAGTGCTAAAATTAGAACCTATAATTGGCCGCAAGGTAGAGTAACCGATCATAGAGTAGGGGTTACTTCTTATAACTTAGATGCCGTTATTAATGGAGAGATAGAAGAATTTATTGAAGCACTTCAAGTAGCAGAAAATGCAGAGAAGATGTTGGTGAAACAATAATTCAGAATAATAATTTAATAATTATTTACCAGCAATCGTTTTTTCCCATTCCCAGGCGGTACGCATCATTTCATTTAAATCAAATTTGCAATGCCAGCCTAGTTTTTTAACGGCATAATCGTTGTTGGCATATATAGCCATAATATCACCTGCTCTTCTTGGCCCTATTTCATAATTTAATTTTACACCCGATACTTTTTCAAAAGCTTCAATGGCTTCTAGCACAGAAATACCATTGCCTGTGCCTAAATTAAAAATTTCAGTATTATTTACTTTATTTTCTTTAATAGAAAGTTGCAAGGCTAAAGTATGTGCATGTGCAATGTCACAGACATGGATATAATCGCGAATACAACTACCATCGCGGGTATCATAGTCGTTACCATGTACTTGCATCTTGGGTAATTTACCAATAGCTGTTTGTGTGATGGCAGGTACTAAATTTTGAGGGCGACCAATAGGTAATTCACCAATGGCAATAGAAGGATGCGCGCCTACTGGATTAAAATATCGAAGTAAAATAGTAGAAAGTGGATGCGCCACTGCTGCATCGTGCACAATGGTTTCTCCCATTTGCTTTGTAGCCCCATAAGGAGAGGCTGCTGTTTTTAATGGAGTTTGTTCTGTTACTGGAATTATATCTGGATTGCCATAGACCGTGCAAGAAGAAGAAAAAATAAAATGCTTGGCATTGTACTTTACTGCTAATTGTAAAAGATTAATTAAAGAACTAATATTATTTTGATAATAGTCAAGAGGCATTTCAACCGATTCGCCCACTGCTTTATAGGCAGCAAAATGAATAATACCTGTAATGTTTTTATGCGCTAGAAAAATTTCTTCCGTTAATTTTTTATCGGTTAAATCAATTTCGTAATTTTTTATTTTTACTCCTGTAATTTTTTCAACGCCTTTTAAGGAATCAATAATAGACCTCGATAAGTTATCGGCAGAGATAACCTCAAACCCATTTTCGATTAAATCGACAATGGTATGAGCGCCAATATAGCCAGTGCCGCCTGTAACAAGAATAGTTTGCATTCGAAAATATTTGCAACAAAAGTAACGAAAATTATGCTTTGCTTGCCAGTGTAAATCCAAAGGTAGTGCCCACATTTACCTTGCTTCTAACATGAATAGTTTCTCCATGGGCTTCAACAATATGTTTGCATATAGCCAGTCCTAAGCCTGTACCTCCAATTTCACGGGCTCTTGCATCATCGGTGCGGTAAAATCTTTCAAATAAACGAGGAAGATGTTCTTCGTCAATGCCAATACCGTCATCACCTACTTCAATGAGTATTTTTTCATCTTCCATTTTATAAATACTGGCTGTAATTTGCCCATCAATTTTACCATATTTAGCAGCATTGGATAAAATATTTACAATGACTTGATATATTTTATTTTTATCTGCAAAAACATAGGTAGGGGATTCAGATCCTTTTTTAAATTGAAATTGAATATTTTTTTTAAGCCACTTCACACTTAAATTATTCACCGCCTCGCTGATGATATCTTGAATAATAAAAGATTGCTTTAAGACAGGGTCTTTATTAATTTCTAAATTGGTAATAGAGTCTACATCACTTAAAAGTTGAACCAGCCTTTGCACATTGGACTGCGCCTGTTGTACAAATTTTTTACCCGTTATAGAATCCTCCATTGCGCCATCACCTAATAATTCTAAATAACCTTGTATAGCGAAAATGGGTGTTTTAATTTCGTGCGATAAGTTTTGTAAAAATTCTTTTCTAAAGGCTTCATTCGACTGAAGTACTTGAATTTCTTTTGTTTTTTGAGCAGCCCATTGTTCTACATCTTCTCTTACATCGTCAATACCTTTTTGAGGCAGTAGATATTTTTGATAAGCTTCTACTCTTTTAGTAGCCTTGGTTTGAGAAATAAGTTTGTAAATTAATTTTATTTTTCGATAAATAAAATATTCTAAAATTTGATCCATTAAAAAATAGATACCAACAAAACTTACTATAAAATAGGTAATGCATAATTTTGCATTTGAAAATAGTATAAAGATGCTTAGGGCTATCAGTGAAGCCAGTAGCAGTGCTGTTAAAGCTGCCAGCTGTTTGGGCGTTAAGTTCTTTTGTTTAAACATGTAATGAAAGCCTCCTTCAAAGAGGCAGTATGAAGGTATTCAATTATTGCTAATAATCGAATTTGTAACCTACCCCTTTTACGGTGGTGATACAGTCGATACCTAATTTTGCTCTAATTTTTCTAATATGCACATCAATGGTACGATCTCCTACAATGACATCATTGCCCCAAACTTGAGATAAAATCTCACCTCTTAAAAAAACACGACCTGGTTGAGCGGCTAACAAGTATAATAATTCAAATTCTTTTTTGGCAAGTACATGTGTTACGCCTTTTAAGACTGTTTTATATTGTGTGATATCAATTAATAAATCATTGATGGTAATTACTTTCTTATCTGATTCAGTAGGTTGTAATCTTCTAAACAATGCAGTAATTCTACTTACTAAAACTTTAGGGCTAATGGGTTTACTAATAAAATCATCTCCTCCTAATTCTAATCCTTTAATATGGGAAGCCTCATCGTTTAAGGCAGTAAGTAATACTATAAGTGTTTTATCAAATTGCTTCTGCGTTCTTAAATATTCGCAAACCTCAAAGCCCGTTCTTTTAGGCATCATCACATCTAAAATAATACAGTCTGGTGCAAAGGAGTTAGCTTTTTCAATGGCCTCGCTGCCGTCTTTAGCAGTCGCTACTTCATAGCCTAACTTATTTAAATGAAAGCTAATGATTTCAATAATATCAGGCTCATCGTCTGCAATCAATATTTTTATAGGTGCTTCCATATTTATTAGTGCAAAATTACCCTTTAAATAGCAGATCTATGAAGGGTGTTCACATTATCAAATTGTTAACTAAGCACTATTTATAGGTTAAGATTGACTACGAATATGCTTAATATAAGGGTTATGCTCTTTTTCTCTGCCCCAAGTAGTGACTGGTCCATGGCCTGAGTAAATGGTAAGGCTGTCTGGTAAAGGAAAAATTTGTTCACGAATGCTTTTGATTAAGTCGTTTGGGTTAGCACCGGGTAAATCGGTACGGCCAACACCGTCTTTGAAAATAAGGTCTCCTCCCATTAAAAAATCCTGCTGGCTATTGTAAAAACAAACACTTCCCGGAGAATGCCCTGGAGTAAGTAATACTTTAAAACTGTCTTTACCAAACGAGATAAGTTCGCCTTCTTGAATATATTGAATAGGTCCTCTGTAGGCATCAGTAGGAACCCCCCATTTAGCAGCAGCTTCCGGCAAGCGGTCTAAAACAATTTGTTCATTGGGATGAATATGCGCAGTCAACCCATAGGTTTCACTCACATAATTATTGCCAAAGACATGGTCTAAATGACAATGTGTGTTTAGTAATAAAGTGGGCTTTAAATTTTCTTTACGAATAAAATCAGTCAATATTTTTTCTTCGATACGCGTATAACATCCCGGATCAATAATAATGGCTTCTTTGAACTCATTGTATAAAACATAAGTATTTTCTTGAAAAGCGCTAAAGCAAAAATCTTGGATGGTGATCATATTTATTTATGGGCACTTAAGCTTTGACAGATATTTTTTACAATCATGGGCCCTTCATAAATAAAGCCTGTCCATATCTGAAGCAAGGAAGCGCCTGCATTTATTTTTGACGCTGCATCGGCACCAGTGAATATACCCCCACTAGCAATAATGGGAATACGACCTTCAATGCCTTTGTGTAAATATTTTAATACTTCAGTGGACTTTTCTAATAATGGTTGACCACTTAATCCTCCTGCGCCCATTTTTTTTGCTTTCTCTTGATTCATAGCATTAAGTAGGCTACGATCAATGGTGGTATTGGTAGCCACTAGTCCGTCTATTTTTATTTCATGGGTTAATGCAATGATATCGTCTAGTGCCGAATTTTCTAAATCGGGCGCCATTTTTAATAAAATAGGTTTATTATTTTTATTTAAATTTTGTAATGCTGAAAATATTTTTCTTAAAGATTCTTTTTCTTGTAGCTCGCGCAGCCCTGGTGTGTTGGGAGAACTTACATTCACCACAAAATAATCCACTACTTCTTCAAGGCCTTTAAAGTTGGTGCAGTAGTCTATCCAGGCATCGCTATTTTCAGTCACTTTATTTTTTCCAATATTTCCACCCACCACTAAACTTGAATTATTTTTTGCTTTTCTTTCTTTTAATCTATTGGCAACCGCTTCTAGTCCTTCGTTGTTAAACCCCATTCTATTAATCAATGCTTTTTGATCAGGTATTCTAAATAAACGAGGGGCAGCATTACCTGCTTGCGGTTTAGGTGTAACAGTTCCAATTTCAACAAATCCAAAACCCAGCATTTCTAATTCATCTAAGTAGGCTGCGTTTTTGTCGAAGCCTGCGCCTAATCCAACAGGGTTGGGAAACTGTATACCAAAGCAATTTTTGGTAAGGTTTTTTTCTTGGTATTGAAATTGAGCGGCTAGTTGTTTTTTCAAAAAAGGAATACTAGCTGCTTTTTGCAAACCATACATAGATACAGTGTGGGCCATTTCTGGCGGAAGCATAAATAAGAGATTGCGCGCTATGGGATACAACATAGCACGAATTTACGATGAAATATTTAGTTGCATAAACAACTTTTTACAAAAATGACTACATTTAGGGTGTAAAAATTCTTATTTTATGCAAGAAGCGTATATTGTTGCAGGTTTTAGGACTGCTGTTACAAAAAGTAAAAAAGGTGGTTTTAGGTTCATGCGTTCCGATGAATTAGCCATTGAAGTTATCAAGGGTTTAATGAAAACTTTACCTTCTGTTGATCCAAAATTAATAGATGATGTTATTGTGGGCAATGCCGTTCCTGAAGCAGAACAAGGATTACAGTTTGGAAGAATAATTGCAGCGAAAGCTTTAGGCATTGAAGTGCCTGGCATTACCATTAATAGATATTGCGCAAGTGGTTTAGAAAGTATTGCCATGGCCACCGCAAAAATTAGAACAGGGATGGCTGATTGTATTATTGCAGGTGGAACAGAATCGATGTCGATGGTTCCCACTGCAGGCTGGAAAACAGTTCCAGCGTATTCTATTACGGTGGATGAACCTGACTATTATTTATCAATGGGCTTAACTGCCGAAGCAGTAGCCAATGAATATAAAATTTCTAGAGAAGATCAAGACGCGTTTGCACTAGTCTCACATCAAAAAGCAAAACAAGCTATTGATAATGGTTATTTCAAAAAAGGAATTTTGCCTATTGAAATAAATGAAACCTATATCAATGAAAAAAATAAAAGAGCCACTCGAACTTATATAGTAGATACCGATGAAGGAGTAAGGGCAGATACCACCCTAGAAGCCTTGGCTAAATTAAAACCAGCCTTTGCCCTAAAAGGTTCTGTGACTGCAGGTAACTCCTCTCAGACAAGTGATGGTTCTAGTTTTGTAATGGTGATGAGTGAAAAGATGATGAATAGTTTGGGCTTAAAACCTATTGGTCGATTAGTGAACTGCGCCTCTGCTGGAGTGCATCCTAGAATTATGGGTATTGGTCCCATTGAAGCAGTTCCAAAAGTGCTTAAACAAGCAGGCATGACAATGGACCAGATAGATTTATTTGAATTAAATGAAGCCTTTGCCTCTCAATCTTTAGCGGTTATTAGAACCCTTAACTTAGATACGAATAAAGTCAATATTAACGGAGGCGCCATTGCCTTGGGCCATCCTTTGGGCTGCACGGGCAGCAAATTAACGGTTCAAATTTTAAACGATTTAGAGCGACTTAATAAGAAATATGGCATAGTGACTGCCTGCGTGGGCGGGGGTCAGGGTATTGCCGGCATAATTGAACGCCTTTAGTTCATCCTTTTCTTGGCTTTTTTCTCCATTTTTTGCCTAAAATTTAATAGCTTAGGTACTTCGTTTATTTCAAAATAAGCAAACTTAAAACTATGCGTATATCTATTCTTGGGTCTATTGTATTGGCATCTATTTTGTCAATGACCAATTTATCAGCTCAGAAGGCAAAAAAAACAGCGGCTGTAGTAGCTGCCACTGAAACAAAAGTGGACATTAATAAAGTATTTAAAAATTGGAAACCACGTAATGTGGGTCCAGCTTCCATGAGTGGCCGTGTGACTACTATTGATGTAGAAGTAGCAAATCCAAACAATATTTGGATAGGAGCCGCTTCTGGTGGAGTTTGGAAAACTAATAATAGTGGTGTGAGTTGGACACCCGTTTTTGACGAGCAACCTATTTTAAATATTGGAGCCGTTGCTATTCAACAATCTAATCCAAGTGTGGTTTGGGCTGGAACAGGAGAAGGTAATCCAAGAAATTCTGTAAGTATTGGAGAAGGAATTTATAAAACATTAGATGCAGGTAAGACATGGAAAAGAATGGGCTTGGAGCAAACAAGAAATATTCATAGAGTCATTATTGACCCAACGAATCCGAATACAGTGTATGCAGGAGCCATTGGAAACCCTTATGGTCAAAGCAAAAATAGAGGAGTTTACAAAACAACGGATGGCGGAGATACTTGGAATCAAATTTTATATACTAACGATACTTCTGGTCCTGGTGATATGATTATGGATCCAAAAAATCCAAATAAATTATTTGTAGCCATGTGGCACCATTACCGTAATTCTTATCATTTAGAAAGTGGTGGAAAGGGTAGTGGAATATATATGACCATTGATGGAGGAAAAAATTTCACCAAATTGGGAAAAGAGAATGGACTACCTGAAGGTAATTTAGGTCGTGTAGGTATTACTATTAGTAAGTCAAATCCAAATAGAGTGTATGCCTTAGTAGAATCTACTAAGAGTGGTTTATATAGAAGTGATGATGGTGGTTATAATTTTATATTAGTCAATGCACAAAAATCAATTGTGGACAACCGTCCTTTTTATTTCCAAGATATTATTTGCGATCCTTTAAATGAAAATACACTTTGGTACATTAGTCAAACAGTGGTGAAAAGTATTGATGGTGGAAAAAATTTCGAAACCATTATTCCTTATAGTGGTATTCACCCCGACCATCACGCGTTTTGGATTCACCCTACCGATAATAAATTTATGGTAGATGGAAATGATGGTGGTATTGGTATTACAAGAGACGGTGGTAAGACTTGGATGTTTGATGAAAAAATTCCAGTAGGTCAATTTTATCATGTGAATGTAGACAATGAAACACCATATCATATTATGGGAGGTATGCAGGACAATGGTTCTTGGAGAGGCCTAGCTTATGCTTATACTAAAGGTGGCCTTAAGAATTTCTATTGGGATAATTTATGGGGTGGAGATGGATTTGATGTAGTGCCAGATCCTGAAGATGCTAATTGGGTATACGCAATGAGCCAAGGAGGTTCTGTGGGAAGATACAATACAGCCACTGGTGAAAGTTCTTATATCCAACCACCTTCGCCAGATGCTAAAACACTTTTACGTTTTAACTGGAATGCAGCCATTGCACAAGATCCATTTGATAAAAAAACTATTTATTTTGGTTCTCAATTTTTACATAAGAGTAGCAATAAAGGAGCGGCTTGGAAACTTATTTCTCCCGATTTAACGACCAATGATAGTGCTATGATAGATCAAACGAATAATGGGGGTTTAAGTGTTGATATCACGGGAGCAGAAAATCATTGCACCATTATTACCATTGCACCTTCCTCTGTTCAAAAAGATTTAATCTGGGTAGGTACCGATGATGGTAATATTCAAATGACTACCAACGGAGGTGCTAGTTGGACAAACATGACGGCGAATATTACAGGCCTTCCGAAGGGCGCCTGGGTTGCTCAAATAAGAACTTCTACTTATAATGCCAACGAAGTTTTTGTGGTAGCTAATAACTATAGACAAGGAGATTTTGCTCCTTACATTTTTAGATCTACCGATTTTGGTAAAACTTGGACCAATATGGTAAGTGCAGCTAAAGTAACAGGCTACGCTTTAACAGTGATTCAAGACATTGCTGAACCGAATTTATTTTTTGTGGGTACAGAGCAAGGTATGTATGTTAGTTTAGACAATGGGGAAACTTTCCAACAATGGAAAAATGGATACCCTTCTGTATCTACTTATGATTTTGCGATTCAAGAAAGAGAAGCCGATTTAGCCATTGCTACTTTTGGACGTGCCATGTGGGTATTAGATGATATCAAGCCACTTCGTAAGTTGGCGCATAATAAAGGAATGGTTAATAACTTTTTTGTATCAGCACCTGATGCAGTCATTAATGCATCTTATAAAAATGCAACCTACGAGTGGAGCACTTGGGGAATGTATGATGCCGAGAATCGTCCTACTGGATATCCTTTCACTATTTATTTAATGGACAGTATTAAAAAAGTGAAAGTACAAATTAAAGACGCACAAGATTCTGTGATTAGAAATCTAAGCTTCAAAGTGGATTCTGGATTTAATAGACAATACTGGGGCTTTGAGCAAAAAGGAAAACGTGCAGCCGGTATGTCGAAAGTGGGTGGAGGCGGAAGAGGTAGAAGAATGGTGGAAGAAGCACCTGCAGATCCTGAGGAAGAAAGAGAGTATAGAGGAAGAGCAGTACTTGCTGGAAAATATAAAGTAGTCGTAACGGCTAATAAGCAAAAGGATTCTATGTGGATTGAGGTAAAGGATGATGCTCGATTGGTAGATAGAAATCCGGTAGTGAAAAAGCAAGATGAATTAATGGAAAAACATCAAGCCAGTGCTGATAAGTTTAATAGTGTCATGGATCAATTAGACGAAGTAGACGCATTATTACTTGATTTAAAGGCAGAATGGAAAGATAAAAAAGACAAGGGTCTTGATACTTTGAATAAAGCGCATAAAAAAATTACTGAAAAGGCTAAAAATTTACGTGAATTTATTATGGGTAAAAAACAAGACAAGCAGGGTTATGGAACTGTTGCAGTGATTACACCTATTGGCATTATAAGAGATGCAAGTATGCTGCTTGCTGGTAAGAACACTATGCCAGGGGAGCAAGAAGAAAGAAAATTACAAGAAGCTGAACTAATGATTCAAAGTGTAGTTACGAAAGCCAATGAATTTTTTACAAAGGATTGGGCTGAGTTTAGAAAATTAGTAGAAGCCACTCCTATTAAAAAGTTCAAGGATTATGAGTCTATAAAATAAATATTTAAGAATTTGAATCCTAATAGAAATTTAGGGTTCAAATTCTTTTTCTCTAATGATTTTCAAACCCTAACGGGTTTGTGAGAATGTAAATCCTAATAGAAATGTTGGACTTACATTCTTTACCTCTAATAATTTTTAAAATAAGTACTATGAAAAAGTTTTTATTAATGATCTTCTCGCTAAGTTTTTTGATGGTGTCTACTAATGTAGT
>JBAXWU010000100.1:0-5329 GCA_037128235.1 Chitinophagia bacterium
TCTGTACTTAAGATATCCACTCCTGCTAAATAAAAGGCGAAGTCCGGTTTTACTGTTGCTAACAAATTAGGTAAGGTTTCGGCAAGTAAAGATAAATAGGTTTCACTTGTAGTTCCGTCATGCAAACCAATATACCGGCATAAGAAAAAAGCTAAATGGAATTCTTAATAATTGTATAGTAGATTTTTGTATCAATTGATGGCAATAAATACTAAAGATAATCTTTTTGCTTCTATAAACAAACTTTGATAAGCAGCCCCAAGGTTTTCCTTATTTACTTTTTTCCATTGATCATTCTAGAAACTATACCAGGATATTTATCAGTATCTGCAAGTACCACTCCTACGATGTGCAATACCATATAGGCATACATACCATATTGTACATAACTATGAATTTGCTTGGAAATTTTATGTATTGGATCTAAGAATTTTACATCTTCAAAAGCCAATACCAAGCCAGTAAATGACATGGTTATAAATAAGATATAAAATAACAAATAAGATTTATTTACATTAATATAATGCTTTTGCTCAGCATCCTTTACTGGAATAGATGCAGCTGCTTTAATTCTTCCCATCACTGTATCTTGTTTGGAAGCTGCCACTTCAATAATGATTCTTAATAACATCAAAATACTGAGTCCAAAGCCTATATATTTATGCAACATCCATAATTTATCACTAAACTCATGTGCAATTGCCCTAGCTTGATCATTGGTCAATACCCCACCCTTATGCATGGCTTGTTCTTGAACCATGGCAATATTTTCTTTTGTTTTAAACAAGGTTGATCCGAAAATTACTGTGGATATAGAAGCAAAAAAAAATAAAAATGTTAGCCAATGCCAAATTCTTAAATAAGCTGATTTAGTATGATCGTTAAATGTAATACTCATATTTTAAAATTGAATTTACGATATATTTATCTACAATGAGTAGTTAAAATTCTCTTATTCTCTTTTCTTACTAAAAGATTCGTTTTATGCCCCCATATATTTTTTCGGGCTTCTTTTCCAGCGTTCTCGATATCCACAATGGGGTAAGGATAGTCTTTACCAATCATCACTCCCAACATCTCCTGCTCCATTAAACTCATTTTATAAGGTACATGTATAAATTCTTTAGGAAGTAGCTTTAGCTCAGGTAACCACTTTTTTATAAAAATACCTTCTGGATCATGGTCTAGACTCTGTTTAATTGGATTATACATCCTAATGGTATTAATACCTGTTACTCCCGCTTGCATCTGAAATTGAGTGTAATGTATTCCGGGATGATAGTCTAAAAATAATTTTGCTAAATGGTAAGTCCCTGCTCTCCAATCTTGATATAAATGATGGCAAAAAAAACTCACCAACATGGCACGCATTCTAAAATTAATCCATCCGGTCTCCTGTAAACATTTCATACAGGCGTCAACTAAAGGAAATCCGGTTCTCGCTTCTTTCCAAGCAGTAATATATTGCTCATTAAGAGGGTGTTCCAGCAGTTCATACCCTGCATTAATGCATTTAGTTTCATAACTACAGTCCACTTCAAATTTTTGAATAAAGTGACAATGCCATTTTAACCGAGTTAACATATTTGAAAAAGAGGACTTATAATTTAAGGCTCTTGTAGCGTTATAAATAAACTGATAAGCTTGCTTGATGGAAATATTACCCCAACTTAAGTAAGGTGAAATACGTCCACAACTTACCCTGCTTTCGCTTGGCTTACTAATATGCCTACTGTAGTTTTGACCACGGCCAGTAATGAATGTCTGTAAATACTTAAATGCAAAATCTTCGCCCGCTGGCTGATATAATTTTGGATAAGTATTGAATGATTCAATGAAGTCGATACTTAAAGGATACGGATTTTGGAATAGTAAATCTTCCTGAACTTTGAATTGATTTACGATAACTGGTTGGTGCATATTAGTATACCATTGCTTATCCCAGCCTACTCTATTTTTAATACCTCTAATAATACCATCACTTTGAGATTCATTCCATACTATTTGGTTTGCCCTACAATACTTATTAACCCATTTATCCCTATCATAGGTTAATTGTATTCCACTTTCTTGATAACTAAAAATGGTTTTAATTATAAATTGAGATTGAATAGTATCAAATACTGTAATGATATCAGTATTAAAAATGATTACCGCTTTATTATATGCATTCAACTTTTTATTGATTTCTAATAAAGATTGATACTGGAATTGTAAATGTCTTAGGCTTGTATCCGGGTAAGCCATCATGAATGGCTCAAATACAAAAATTATAAGATAAGGAAGTCCCGTTTCCTCAGCAAGATGAAGGGGAAAATGATCTTGAGTACGTAAATCTCTCTTTAACCAAACTATATTAATTTGTTGTTTTGCCGCCATATAAATTAGTATGCAAATATATACACATTATTAATCATCAAATAATTATAAAAAACAGCAGTTGCCTTAAGAGATTATTCAAAATTAGCATTAATAGTTAATAGTCTTATTGTAGGGCCGATTTATATACCATTAAACCATTCACCCAAGTTTGAACAATATGTATGTTGTGAATTTGGTTAGATTGAATAGCCAATGGGTTTTCAGCAATAATAACAAAATCAGCAAACTTGCCTTTTTCTAAACTGCCTTTTTTAGCTAATTCGCCTGTTGCATTGGCCCCTCCTTTGGTATACATAATAAGTGCATCCTCTGCATCCACACATTGTTTAGGTCCAAGCACTTTACCTTGACTAGTGGTTCTTATTACCGTACTTTCCCATCTTGTTCTTGGGTCATAACTTGAAACGGGCGCATCTGAATGTAATGCAGGTAATACGCCAGCTTCTAAAAAGCTTTTAGTAGCAAACATATTATTTAAACGCTCCTCGCCATAGGGATCTAGTAAGTCGCCAAGTTCGTTTATATAATTATGCAATACAGGAATTACGCCTAGTTGTTTAATTTTTAAAATGATACGATCGTTTATAACACTACAATGTTCTATTCGGTGGTGAATATTTAAAGGGTTGCCCGATGCATACACTTTTTCAAATGCCTTTAATACCATATCAATTTCTCTATCGCCATTACTATGCACTGCAATTTGTAGGCCTTTTTTATGAATGGCTAAGAATAAAGAATCTAGTTGCTCTTGGCTTCTTTTATAGGGAATACCGTAATAATCATTTATACCCGTTGCAGGATTTACCATTTGATAGGGCTCATACAACCAACATGTTTTGCCACTTAATGAATTTCCATGAAATACTTTAATGGATTTAACTCTTAAAAATTCGGTTTCTGATTGCGCAATAGAAGCATTATCAAAATCGGCAAGTGTTTTCCAAGAATCGGTCTCATGATGTGCATCTCCTCCTTCCATTTCCGGTAATAACTTATCAATCATCATAATATTAAAACGCATCGGAAAATTTTCAGCTGCTAATTTTTGATAAATTTGAAGTCTATTAATATCAGAACCTGCATCTCCAATACTTGTAATACCTAAGGACAATAAGGTATTAAAATATTTTCGGTAGTTAGCTACTAAGTCTTCAAATGATTTTTCGGGAAATGGAATTATAGCTTCATTTTTAGTAAGGTTGCTAGCAGCTGCTTCTTTACAAATTCCATTTGGACTACCATCACTAAATCTTTCAAATGTACCTCCTTTAGGGTTAGGGGTTTCTTTGGTAATGTGGTTAATATTTAAAATATAAGTATTCACTACCGATTTATGACCTGAAGCATGAGTTAGTATAATAGGATGTTTTGTACTAGCTGCATCAAGTGTAATAGAAGTGGGTTCCATACCTAATTTACTTTCATTATAACCTCTAGCTCTAATCAACATACCTTCGGGCGTTATTTTAGCTTTCTCAGTAAGAATTTTAACTAAACTAATTATAGAAGTTACGGTATCAACTTTAATAACATGATCCAACTCTTTAAAATCGGTTTCTGGATTAGGATGTATGTGCACGTCGTTGAACCCAGGAATAATGGTTTTACCATTAAGGTCAATGACTTTAGTTTTTGCAGTTTTATATTGTAGGCTATTTTTTATATCACCCACAAATAATATTTTACCATCTTTTATAGCCATAGAATTGGCACGTGCTCCTTTACTAGCAGCCGTAATAATATTTGCATTGGTAAAAATTATATCGGCATTTTGTGCCTTTATACTAATTGAAAATAAAATAGTAGAAAAAATAACAAGACTGAATAACTTTTGCATAAGTATTTGTATTTAAAATCTGAATAAAATGTATACTATTTTAGTACTCTGTAGATGATAGATTGAAATTACTTTTATTTAATGTATTTAAGGGAAATGGAAAATTAATAATTTGTTGTTTTTTAGAACAATTGGTTTAATTTGGCTTGGTGGTAGTCGATTACCGAAAATCTTTCAAGTATATTTAAGGATATATTTGATATTTTTAATGCCTAAATTAATAAAAAATGAATATAACCATAATAGGAGCCTCAGGTGGAATAGGGCTAGAAGCAGTCAAAAGAGGGTTAAATAGAAATCATAACATTACAACCCTTTCTCGATCTGAAATTAAATTAGAAGAGAATGAAAAGCTAAAAATGATCATTGGCGATGCAACCAATAAAGCCGACCTATTAAATGCTATCCAACATGCTGAAGCTATTATTGTTACAATTGGGACTATCAAGAATACGAAAGCTACTACCCTATTTTCAGATTTTGCAAGATTAATGGTGGAGATAAATAGGGAGCAGAAAATAAAGGTTCCATTTCTTTTCGTAACCGGATTTGGTGCTGGCGATAGTAAAAATTATGTTTCTTGGCTCATAAAATTATTTTTAAAATACTTATTAAAAGATGTTTATGCCGACAAAACTAAAATGGAAGAAATTATCACTGAATCAGATCTGAATTGGACAGTGGTGAGACCAGGAAGGCTTTTAGACAAAGCATTGACAGAAAAATACCGAGTAGAGAATAAATTATTCAAAGGAATTAATATTGGCGGAATTAATAGAGCTGACGTCGCAGACTTTTTAATAAAGCAAGCAGAAAACCAAACTGAATTAAAAAACTATATTGGTATATCTGAAAAATAAGATATAACATTTAAACCATGAGGGATCTAAAAGCTGGAATTTATATCAAAAGCACTGCCATGTTGAATGGTAGTTTCTTCGAGCATACCACTATTCTAATTGTTGAACATAACAAAGACGGAAGTATAGGTTTTGTAACCAATAAATCCTTTGGTAAGTCGCTGCATGAACTAATTGAATTTAATCACAGCAAACCATTTCCACTCATGGATGGCGGTCCCGTTGATAGAGATCACCTTTTTGTATT
>JBAXWU010000101.1:0-5200 GCA_037128235.1 Chitinophagia bacterium
GCAGAGCGTTATTTAACTTCAAAAGGTCATTAATGTCTACTGCCCCTCAAATGCGCATTAGTTTAGACAAACTAGTATTCTTTGGCTATCATGGATTGTATGCAGAAGAAAAAAAATTAGGCAATACTTATATTGTTGATGTAATCATTGATTTTACGCCGAAGGCATCAAGCATTAACCATTTAGAGCAAACCATTGACTATGTGCAGGTATATGCCCTCATAAAAAAATGGATGGCCATACCAACGCCTTTACTAGAAACCTTGGTGGGCAATATGGCCGATGATATTTTAAATACAGAATTACTGGCCGAAAAATTAATCGTAAAAATTACCAAGCAACATTTACCCATTGCTGAATTTGAAGGAACCGCATCGGTTTCGATAGAAAAATCAAGAAGCTAAATGGTTGCTGAACTTAAGTTTATTGCTCAATTTAAGCAATTATATTTTCTTATTTTTCCAACGCATAGATTGCATATACAAATAAGAAGGTACTAGTAGAGAAATCCAATAAATAATCTCACATACCCAGCCAATAGTAATAGGCAATTGAAAATACTCAATAGTTAAGTAGGCATAAATAATGTAAATAATAATAGCTAGAAATTCAATGGCTAAATTTATTTTTGACTGACCCGCGCCTGTCACAGCATTTAACCAAATAGTAGCAATAGACATAAGTACCAAAGCAAAGGAAACTACTCTTAAAACCGGAATACCATCTTGCATAAAACCTTCTCCTTGTCCATAAATGGAAAGAAAAGGTCTTGCAAATACATTTAGTAATAAACATACCATTAAGGCAAAGCCTACACTCCACTTTACAATTTTATTAATTAGGGGAATGACTTTATCCTGCATGCCCTGTCCAATTATATTACTCACCATGGTATTAGCAGTAGCTGCAAATGCCCATGTAAAGCTTCCAAAGAAACCGAATATATTACGCATGGCATTGGATACCGCTAAAGCTTGCTCTCCTCTATGTTCAATTAAAATATAAAAGAATTCCCAGCTTATTATGCTAATCATATACTGCATCATAATAGGAGAAGACTGCACTAAAATTAATTTTATATAGTCCCACTGAACTGAAAAGCTTTTGAATAGTTCAAAGCGGGCGCCAATTTTTTGATAGTGAATGACTAAGTATATAACTAGTAATCCCATCACTTCAGATATAATGGATGCATAGGCTGCTCCATTTAGTCCCATGGATGTAAAACCAAAATGACCAAATATTAAACTGTAATCAAAAAAGATATTAAATATAGCTTCTGTAGCCGTTCCAATAATTAAAAATTTACTTTGATTGGTACCTACAAGAAGGGCATTACGCATTTGGTAAATAAATAGAAAGGGGATACCCCAAATTCTGATTTTTAAAAATTCAATAACTTTATCTGCTCTTTGCGCATCGTGCAGTACACTATGAAAAATACTAGGGGCAACAAAATAAGTAAATAAAATTCCTACTACTGATAAGAACAATGAAATAATAACTCCTTGAGAAAACAAGACCCCAATTTCATCCACTCTATTTTCTCCAGCCCTTCTAGAAATAAGGGCTTGTAAGCCATTGTTAAGGCCCTGACCCATTACCCCAAAAATTAAGTAAAAGACCCCCGTTATCCCACCAATAGCCAAGGCTTCTGAACTTAATGCACCTAAGAATATATTATTAATGACAAAGTTCACTTGAGGCACCATAATAGCTAAAGCAATAGGCAAAGAAATTGCCAGAATTTGCTTACTGCTGATGGTAACTTGTAACGAAGGGGTGGCTTTACTCGAACTCATATTTTGCAAATCTACAATTAGTTTTAGCAAAGAACTGCCTCTTTTTTTATATCATTGCATAAGAATTAGCACTATGGCCAACAAGAAAATAGGGTTTTATGGGAAATTAGAAAGCAACGCTAATAATAAGGTAGAGAACTTATACATCATTGTAAATAATAAAAGTATTGTTTTTGTTGTAAAGCATTTGGTAAGCAATAAATTTATATCTGTTGAACATTTTGAACAAACCGAAGAATCTAGTAGTTGGAGCCCCTTATTAGCTTATTTGCAAAACAATTCTAGCCTTATACAAAATTACTATAGAAATATATTTCTTGTCATTAATAATAATAGGATCATACTCTCTCAAACCGATACTAAAGAAAATCTTTTATCAGCGGCACATGAATTGGAATTAATTCATGGTCATAAATTAGAAGAAGAAATTTATACCAGCTCAGTGGGAGATAAGCATTTTTTAATTTATGGAATAGCAGATGAATTATCTGCCATACTAAATAGGTATTTTCCTTCAGGTAAATGGCAACATTATGCTAGTTCTTTCTTAGGTAATGTGCTTGATAGTGAAGTGCAGGTAAGAATTTTTGAAGATTGTTTTATAGTATACATTGTTGAAAATGGCATTACAAAACTTTTGAATTATTATCCTTTAGAAGGAGAAGATCAGAATATTTATACCTTACTCAATAGCTGTATCAATGCTGGCATTGATACCAATAAATTTTTATTAAAAATATGGGGCTATGAAGAAGGTAGTCATAACTTCATTACAAAGGCAGCGCCTTATTTTGCAGCCAAGCAAATCATTCAGATTGAGCAATTGCCTAATGCTTATTCATCTTATTTTATTTTTTAATGAGAATTATATCAGGCAAATATGGAGGTAGAAGAATTAGTCCTCCGGCTAATATGCCTCATACAAGGCCTACCACCGATGTGGCAAAAGAAGGACTATTTAATATTTTACAAAGCAGGATTAATTTAGATGGGGCTAGTACTTTAGATTTATTTGGGGGCACAGGTTGTATTAGTTATGAATTAGCTTCAAGAGGGGCTAGCGCTTTAACCATCGTGGAGAAGGATAGTCAAATGCTTGATTTTATTAAAAAAAATATTGAACTACTTAAAATAGAAAATACGCAAATAGTACGCATGGATGTTTTTCAATATTTAAATACATGCGCCCATCAGTTTAATTTTATTTTTGCAGGCCCACCTTATGCTTTAACTACCATTGACGACTTGCCTAGAATTATTGTAGAGCGAAAATTAATTTCACCAGAAGGCTATTTTATATTAGAACATACGCCTCGTAATAATTATGAAAGTTTTGCAGGTTTTAGTTTTCAAAGAAATTATGGCGCTACGGTATTTAGTTTTTTCGAATAGTTAAAACGAATTCTATGTTAAAGTCAGTTGCTAGAAAAGAATTATTAGCCAAAAGAAAAAATTTGACTGCAAGCGAATGTCTTAAATGGGATGACTTACTACTCATACAATTTCAAAAACTCGACTTTTCGAATGTACATACAGTGGCTAATTTTTATCCACTTGAAAACCATAACGAACCTAATAGTTTGCTTTTTGCAAAATATTTAAAAGCCATGGTGCCGGATATTCAAATGGTTTACCCAGTGGTTAATACGGTTAGCTCGACCATTAACTTTTATAAAGAATCAGAAATACTTCGTTTCAATGAATGGGGTATTGCAGAACCTACTAGTAATGAAATGCTAGAGCCATCCTCTATTGATGCAGTCATTGTGCCCTTAATTGGCTTTGATCTTAGAGGCCACCGAATAGGTTATGGGAAAGGCTTTTATGATAAATATTTTGAAAACTACCCTAAACATAGGCCTAGAATTGGAGTTTGCTATTTTGAGCCCCTTTCAAATATTGAGGATACCCATGAATTTGATGTACCTTTAACCCATTGTATTACGCCTTGGAATAGTTATGAATTTTAACAATGTATTTTTAAAATCCTTTAGAGTTTTACTTTTACCATTTGCACTTATCTATGGTTGGATTGTTTTTGTAAGGAATTGGATGTATGCTAAGCAGTATCTAAAATCTACTTCATTTAATGTTCCCCTTATTTGCATTGGTAATTTATCTATGGGAGGGACAGGTAAATCGCCGATGGTAGAACATCTGCTTTCCATCCTATCTGATGAATATAAAATAGCTACTTTAAGCAGAGGGTATAAAAGAAAAACAAAGGGTTATGCCTTAGCCAACGATGCTTCCACCGCTTTAGAAATTGGAGATGAACCGATGCAGTTTCATTTAAAATTTCCAAATGTAGCCGTATCGGTTGGAGAAAGACGCATTGAAGCCGTGGCTCAGTTAATTCAAGATGTACCTAAAGTGGAAGCCATTATATTGGACGATGCTTTTCAACATCGAGAAATTAATGCGGGATTTAATATTTTGTTGACAGAGTATGACAATTTGTTTTGTGACGATTTTTTTATTCCCACCGGAGATTTAAGAGACGATAGAAAATCGGCTAGAAGAGCAGATATTATTATTGTTACCAAATGTCCTGCTAGTTTAAGTTTGGAAGAAAAAGATGAAATTACAGAAAAAATAGACCCTGCTTTGCATCAGCGTTTGTTTTTTACCGCCATTGCTTATGGAACACCTTATCATATCTATAACCCTGCCGATCAATGGGTTTTAACTATGAGAGACGAAGTATTACTGGTATGTGGAATAGCCAACCCCTTACCATTAAAAAATTATTTACATGAAAACACCAATACGTATTATCAATTAAGTTATAACGATCACCATATTTTCTCTATTGAAGACTTACAAGAAATAAAAGAAAAATTAGATGATATTCAATCAAAAAGCAAACTAATATTAACGACAGAAAAAGATGCTGTAAGACTGGTAAAATATACGGAAGAGCTACATGCCCTGCCATTATATGTATTACCTATAAAGCCAAAATTTTTATTTGAAGCGGAGATTATTTTTAATGAACTCGTTAAAAATTATGTTGCACAATTTTACAAAAAAATAAATGGGAACTAGAAAGAACGACAAGAAGTCGAAAAATACAAAAACAACAACAAAGCATACGCATATTGTTACCTCTTATAAGGGGGTACTAGATATTGCTAAATCCGGAATGGGTTTTGTGATGGTATCAGGTTTGGAAAACGATATATTAGTGTATCCAAACGATTTTAATACTGCGCTCAAGGGCGATGAAGTATCTGTGAAGATTACAAAAATTAGACAATCTTCTGGAAAGAAAGAAGGTAAAATATTAGAAGTACTAAAAAGAAAACAAGTTTCTTTTGCGGGCACGATGCAGGTGAAAGAAAAAATTGCTTTTTTTATTCCAAGTACGGTAACACCTATGCCAGATATTTTTATTC
>JBAXWU010000102.1:0-5194 GCA_037128235.1 Chitinophagia bacterium
TAAAGAACCAAGGCCAAAAACAAAGTACTAATTAATCGAGATTCTTTAAAAAGGTGTTTAAATCGGCCTCTGTCTTGTATAAAACCTCTCTAGGCTTAGAACCCTGACTAGGACCCACTAGTCCTGCCGACTCTAGCTGATCCATTACCCTGCCCGCTCTATTATAGCCCAATTTCATTCTTCTTTGTATTAAGGAAGTAGAACCCATTTGAGCACTTACAATAAGTCTGGCCGCTTCTTCAAATAATACATCTCTTGCTCCGGAGTCAAAATTACCTGCATCCATTTCTTTTTCATCTACATATTCAGGTAATAAAAATGCTTGAGGATATCCTTTTTGTTCGGCAATAAAAGAACAAACACGGTCTACTTCTGGAGTATCTACGAAAGCACATTGCAAACGCGTAATTTCTCCATTATAACTAACCAGCATATCTCCTTTACCAATTAATTGCTCGGCGCCCCCTGCATCTAAAATAGTTCTACTATCTATTTTGCTGGACACTTTAAAGGCAATACGCGCAGGGAAATTCGCTTTAATAGTTCCTGTAATAATATTGACACTAGGTCTTTGCGTAGCAATAATTAAATGTATCCCTACCGCTCTTGCTAGTTGAGCTAAACGTGCAATAGGCATTTCCACTTCTTTACCTGCTGTCATAATTAAATCGGCAAACTCATCCACTACTAAAACAATAAAAGGTAAAAACTGGTGTCCCTTTTCTGGATTCAACCTACGCGCCGTGAATTTATCATTGTACTCTTTAATATTTCTACAACCTGCTTCCTTTAATAAATCGTATCTATTGTCCATTTCAATACATAAGGCGTTCAATGTATTAATTACTTTTTTAGTATCTGTAATAATGGCATCTTGCTCTCCAGGTAGTTTTGCTAAGAAATGTTTTTCAATAACGCGGTATAAACTTAATTCCACTTTTTTAGGGTCTACTAATACAAATTTTAATTGCGATGGATGTTTCTTGTATAATAACGAAACCAAGATAGCATTTAATCCCACCGACTTTCCCTGACCTGTTGCCCCTGCCATTAATAAGTGTGGCATACTAGCTAAGTCAATAATGAAATTTTCATTATCAATTTTTTTACCAATGGCAATGGGTAAAGAAAACTTGCTATTTTGAAATTTCTCGCTCGCTAGTAAAGTTTTCATACTTACCACCGACTTTCTAATATTGGGCACTTCAATACCAATAGTTCCTTTTCCAGGAATGGGTGCAATGATACGAATACCTAATGCAGCCAAGCTCAAAGCAATATCATCTTCTAAATTTTTAATTCTACTAATACGCACACCCGGTGCTGGTACAATTTCATATAAAGTAACGGTAGGCCCAACTGTGGCAGCTATTCGCTGAATGGCAATATCATAATTTTTGAGTGTTGCAATAATTTGATTTTTATGCGTCTCTAATTCTTCAGGGTCTTGAACAATTTTTTCAGAGCCATGGGTTTCCAATAAATTAATAGAAGGATACTTATAATTTTTTAAATCCAAAGTAGCATCATAGGCAGTACCAATAGTTCCCAGAGGTACAATTACTTCTTTGGCTACTGGCTTAATTTCTAAATCAAGGTCTTCTAATAATTCACCGTTAAAATCTTCTATATTTATTTTTTCAGTAGCAGGCGTATTGTCTTCAACAAGTTCATTTACAATGGCGGGCTCCTCTGTATCGATAAGTGTGGGTGTTAATGCTGCTGCTAATGCTTGAGGCGCTTCTAGTTCTTCAGATGCTAAACTTAATTCATCAAAAGACTCGTTATTTAATTTATTACCTCCAAGATTCGGCTGCTCAATTGCATTTAAATCCCATTCTTGTTTGACAGCAGTTTCATCGGTATCTACAATATCATCCCCTTCATACTTAGGTTCTTTTTTCTTGGGTATTAAAAAATTGAAACTAGGCACATTGAAATTCGGATTAAACCTCCAAATAAAATAACTAAAGCCAGCAACTAGTAATAAAGCCCCAGTTCCAAAACTTCCCACCCATTTAATTAACCAACTACTACTATATTCCCCAAGTGCTCCTCCCCAAGAAAAATTAGCACCGGCTGTAACAAAGGCCACGCAAGTACTTATAACGAGTAAGCCCAAAATTACATATCTAAGATTGCGCCATAAACTAAAAATAGGTTTGGTGAAAAATAAATTCACCCCTAAAACAAAAAAGAAAGAACAAAATAAATAGGCGGCAAGTCCAAAACCATTAAACATGATTTGATAGGCTACAAAGGCACCTATATAGCCCATTAAATTATTTACTTTTAAATCGTTGATAGCAAACAAATGCGTGCGCCATAATTGAACCATATCCTGATCGTCCTGCCAAGTAAATAAATAAGAAGTGAATGCCACAAAAAGAAATAAGGTGATGAGTAAACTAATAGCTCCCATTATTTTGGAGGTTCTTTCATCTTTCACCATTTCGCTCACCGATACATCCGCTTCTTTATCGGGGTTTAAATTCTCCTCACTAATCTTAGATTGTTTTTTACTTTTTAGGGTATTTGCCATGATAACAAATATAAGTTATCTCCATAGGACGGAAAAGGAATTTGAACAAATGTGTAAAATTGAAAACAGCAGGGCCTACTTATCCACTTTATCCAAATAAACTACCCTTATCCACAAGGCCCAACCCAGTATAAAACAAAGTCCGCCCAAGGGTGTTATAGGGCCTATAAAACGAATCAAAGGATGATTAGCAGTAGTAAGGAAAGTTAAGATATACAAGGAGCCGCTAAAAAAGAAAGTTCCCACAATGAAGAAATGACCAGCCCATCCTAATAGTTTTTGTTGGCCCCAGCGCTGCTCATTTTGAGTTCCATAAATTGACAAAACAATGAGTGCCAATGCATGTATGAATTGATAGCGCACCCCTGTTTCAAATATTTGTAATTTATCTTGACTGACCAATGCTTTTAAGGCATGTGCTCCAAAGGCACCGAGTACCACCGCCAATAAAGAAAATACTAAACCCCAGATTATTATTTTACGATGCATGTTTTGCCATTAGTTTTTTCAAACCAACTTCATTGATTTGATCGCTGGTTAATCGGTAATGGGCTTGCCCATAAAATGCATGTCTTTCCACTAATTTATCTTCAATAAAGCTAGCAATTTCGCTATCATTTAAATGAGCAATTAAAGGGCGATTTTGTTTTTCGACAGATAATCTTTTTACCAAAACTTCTACCGATTCATCCAACCAAATAACAATTCCTTCTTTTTTCATCCAATGCATATTCTCCTGAAAACAAGGCGTTCCGCCCCCTGTAGCAATAATAAATTTTTTCTTCTCTTTAAACCATCTTAAAATTTTCGCTTCTGCTTTTCTAAAATAATCTTCTCCGTCTTCATTAAAAATTTCAGCAATTGATTTTTCTTCATTCATTTCAACTAAGGCATCTAAATCGTAGCCCACGCACTTATTCCACTTAGCCATTTTTTTTGCCCAATAAGATTTACCCGAACCCATCATCCCTATCAAAAATATTTTATCGGCAGCCATTTCCCGGTTTTTCTTTATTGAATAATTCTATGTAAATGCGTTAAATCCTGTTATATCCATTCCGGTAATTAACAAATGAATATCATGTGTGCCTTCATAGGTAATAACACTTTCTAGATTCATCATATGTCTCATAACTGAGTACTCGCCCGTAATACCCATACCCCCTAACATTTGTCTAGCATCTCTGGTAATATTAGTGGCCATTGTACAACTATTTCTTTTAGCCATACTAATTTGAGCAGCAGTGGCACGACCTTCGTTCATCAATACGCCCAAACGCCAAACCATTAATTGCGCTTTGGTGATTTCGGTTATCATTTCTGCTAATTTCTTTTGTTGTAATTGAAATCCGCCAATAGGTCTACCAAATTGAACGCGCTCCTTACTATATCTTAATGCAGTATCATAACAATCCATGGCAGCACCAATTGTGCCCCATGCAATACCAAATCTTGCCTTATTCAAACAACTCAATGGCCCTTTTAATCCTTTAACATTTGGTAAAATATTTTCCTTAGGTACTTTTACATTATCAAAAACCAATTCTCCTGTTGCACTCGCACGTAAACTCCATTTATTATGGGTGGTGGGTGTTGAAAATCCTTCCATTCCTCTTTCTACAATGACGCCTACAATTTCTCCCGCTTCGTTCTTAGCCCATACCACAGCTACTTGCGCAAAGGGGGAATTACTAATCCACATTTTTGCACCATTCAATATAACATGATCCCCAGCGTCTTTTATATTGGTTAACATACCAGATGGGTTAGACCCATGATCGGGTTCTGTTAATCCAAAACAACCTAACCATTCACCAGAAGCTAGTTTGGGTAAAAACTTTTTCTTTTGGGCTTCAGATCCATAGGCATGAATAGGAAACATAACGAGTGAACCTTGCACACTTGCAGTAGATCTCACACCACTATCCCCTCTTTCTAATTCCTGCATCATGATACCATAACTAATATAGTCCAAGCCACCACCGCCATATTCTGCAGGCACCGTTGGACCAAAGCAACCCATATCCCCTAATTGTTTAATTATTTGCGTAGGGAATTCTGCACGTTGTGCATAGTCTTCTATAATGGGTGAAATTTCTTTTTTGACATAGTCTCTCACCGCTTTTCTGACCATTAGATGTTCCTCAGACAATAATTCATCTAATTGAAAATAATCGGGAGACTCAAATAAATCGGTTCTTACTGCCATAAAAATTAGTTTATTGTGAAAACAATCAAGTGCAAAGATAACTGAAACAGCAGTAAAAAAGTATATTTACAATAACAATAATTCATATGCGAAAGATTATCACCCATCTAAGTTTTTACGTTTTAATTGCCATCATTACAGGCATATTAGTAGGTCTTTATAGGCCAAGCCTTGCCCTGCAACTTGAGCCACTTTCAAAAAACTTTATTAGCATTATTAAAATATTCACCTTCCCCATTATTTTCTTGACCGTTACACTAGGCATTGCCAGCATGGGCGATTTAAAAAAAGTAGGTCGCATAGGTTTAAAATCATTGATTTATTTTGAAATAGTAAGTACGCTTTCATTAGCCATTGGTGTGATGGTGGCCCTTTGGTTAAAACCAGGCTCTATTAATAAAGAGGGCATACAAATGCAGGACCCTTCTAAATATACAGCAGCT
>JBAXWU010000103.1:0-5075 GCA_037128235.1 Chitinophagia bacterium
CTATCAAATTTGATTCTGTAGGCACCTATAATATTAACGTTATTGCCAATAATCCCACAGCAGATGGGTGTAGTGGCGAGCAACTATTAAATTTTGATTTAGCTGTATTAGGTGCCCCTAAAGCGAATAATATAATTACTACATCAAATTGTATTTCAGATTCTATTGTTATGAAAGACAATACTATATTAGCTGCTGATGACAGAAAAATTGGCATATACAAATGGAGTATTGTAAATGGAATAGATACCAATACAAAGAGCCTTAAATTTTTACCCAATAGGGCTGGAAAATTCACAGTTAATTATTTTGTTATTAATGACGTGGGTTGTATAAGTGATACCATTACTAAAGATATTTTTATAGATAGTTTGCCAAAAGTAAATTTTGGCAGTTCTGCCTTAAAATGTCAAAATATAGATATTCAATTTACCGATTCATCAAAGGCCCTAGGCGCTTCGGTATTAAAATCTTTAGTTTGGGATTTTGGAGACGCTTCAAAAGTAGATACCATAGATATTTCTACTAAAACAGTTACGCATAAGTTTGATTCCTTAAAAAATTATACGGTATCATTATCGGTTATTACCCAAAGTGGTTGTGTTGTTAAACAAAGCCAAATAATAAAGAATAACGCCATTCCAGTGGTCGGATTTATTTTGCCAGAAATATGTTTAGCAGATTCAACTGCCCAATTTAAAGACAGTACCAAAATTGCAGATTTATCTAATAATTTCAAGTATAAATGGGATTTTGGGGATGCGGACAATGCCCCCAATTCCAATACAGCTATTCTACAAAATCCAAAACACAGGTACACCAAGGTAGGCGATTATAGTGTTTTTTTAGAGGTTACAAGTATTGCTGGTTGTACTGCTAGCCGCACTATGCAATTCACCGTAAATGGATCTTACCCAACCACTATATTTCAAATAGTCAATGATACGGCTTTATGTTCTAATAAAGAAGTTGAAGTTATTAATAAGTCGACTGTGGATATAGGTAATATTGGGAAGCTGATTATTTTTTGGGATAGCGATGGAAACTTATTAGATACCACAGTAGATGAAAATCCAGCCTTTAATAAATCCTATAAACATTTATATAAAAACTTTTCATTTCCATCAAAAATGAATTTTAAAATAAAAATGTTTGCCTACACAGGGGGTGTTTGTGTTAAAGACACTTCAAGTATGATTACTATTGTTCCGCCACCCACAGGTATGTCCATTTTTTCAAATAAAGAATATGTTTGTTTGTATGACACAGTTTCTTTTACAGGTTCCATGCAAGGCGGAATTAATCCTTATACTTTCAAATGGAAAACAGATAACGCTGCTGCAGTATTTAATGATAATATTTTAAAAGGAGTATCTCCGGGAATAGTCAATATTTCAATGACAGCAACAGATAAAAAACAATGCAACTATGATTATACTAATATAAAATCCATGGACGTAAGAGCTATTCCAAGGGCAATATTGAAAGCAAAAGATACAGTTATTTGTAATCAAGATCCCATTACTTTAGTGGGAGAAGGCAATTATTTATTTAGCTGGCTTTTAAATGGACAAATTTTATACAGCAGTATTGTAGATACATTTTCTACTGCTTCCACTGGCTTTTATAAATTAAAAGTGAATGATGGGAAATGTAATTCCCTTTTATCAGATTCCATTTTTATAAAACAATTGCTAATACCCAACTACACTTTAAATTATAATCCAATCATTTGTATCAACACCCCTTTACAAATAACGACTAATGCACAGGATACCAAAAATATCTATTTTAAATGGGACTTTGGTGATATGCAAACTTATGATAAGGCTCAACCCCTTAAACATACTTATCCATTGGCGGGTAATTATATTATAAAACTTGCTGCTACCAACGACTACTGTCCAAAATATGAACAATTTTTACAGGGAGACTCTATTAAAGTAATATTGCCCGTAGCGCCTTCCAATTTTACTATGTTTGTTTTATCAGAAATAGATACCCTATTTACACCGTTAAAATATGACACAGGATACAGCCAATTCCAATGGTTCCCTAGCACTTTTTTAAACAATGCCTCTATTGAGCGTCCTCTTTTTAATGGTAATAAATCTATTAATTATATTTTAACTAGAACCAATCCAACTTCGGCTTGTAAGGTAGATGATATGTATAAAATTGATGTTTCAAATGATGTAGTTATAGCTATCCCTAAAGCCTTTACGCCTAATGGAGATAATTTAAATGATATTCTAAAAATACAATATGGTGCAGGCTTGAAAACTTTTAATTTTTTAAAGATTTTTAACAGGTGGGGTAATCTTGTTTTTATGTCAACCAATGTTAATCAAGGTTGGGATGGTACATACAATGGTGTACCGCAGGAAATGGATGCCTATACTTATTTTATGAGTTATATTACTTTTAAAAACGAGCCTGTTTCTAAAACTGGTTCATTTATATTATTAAGATAAATGATAAAAAGTACACCATTTATACTACTTCTTCTCTTTCTATGTTTGCAGTTCATAGGCAAGGCTCAAACGCCCTATAATTCTCAAGGTTTTATGTCTACACAATATTTTAATCCTGCAGCTGTGGGATTTGGGATGAATGATAGATTTCAAAGTTTTTTCAGAACGCAGTACGCTGGTGTAGGCGACCCCTTTAATACAGCGGGTATTGCCCTTGATTTTGGTTTATTTAAAAGTAATGAAAACCCTTCTAATAATTTCGGCTACGGTATTCAAGGTATTTCTGAAAAAGTTTTAAATGGTGTATTGCAAACCAATTCTATTACAAATAGTTTAGCTTATCGTATATTTTTTAATGAAAAACAAACATCTTATTTTGCCTTAGGCATTGGGTATTCAATTTTAACACGTAGTCTAGATGCTTCTCTTTTAAGTTTCGGTGACCAGTATTATTCCGGAAGGCTATTTAATCCATCAAGTTTAGAAGCGATTAGTAAATTTCCTACCAAGTATACTACCAATGCTGGATTTATGTATGGATATCAATCTGAAAAAAGTTTTTTGCAAATAGGGGGTAGTGAATTTTTATTGAATCGAAGTGCTAATATTATTATTGCAGAAAATGAAACGCAGAATTATCAATTTTCTTCTTTATTTAATTTGGAATACCAATTAGAAGATAATAAAACTATTTTAGTACATGCCGACTATCAGAATAGATTAGAGAAAGAATATTTTTATGCGGGGGCAGCCCTGGGTGTACCACTCAATAATGAAATGAATAGAGCTTATTTAGGGTGTTTTTACAGAAATAAAGATGCCGTCATACCTTATATAGGTTTGATGTATAACAGATATAAATTGGGACTTACATATGATATTTATAGCAATAGTTTGACTTCTTCTAATTTAAAGCCACAGACAATTGAGTTTTCTTTATCTACTTCATTAGGACGTAGGCATTCAGAAAATTTAAAAAGCTTATTTGATTAAAAAAGCCTTCCCGATAAATCGAGAAGGCTTGGTGACCGCGTTAGGATTCAAACCTAAAACCCCCTCATCCGTAGTGAGGTACTCTATTCAGTTGAGCTACGCAGCCATTTCCCTATTTAAAGGGGTTGCAAATATACTTTAAAATCCCATTTTACCCAAGTAAAAAGCTAAAATAAGGACTATGAACTAATAATGCCATCTCACAAATGCCTCAATTGCAGCGTATTTGGTTAATCCCAGACTTGCATACAAGTTGGCTGTATTGGCGTTCCTAATTTCAGCTCTCTGCCAGAATTCTCTTGAATCGCTGCCTTGGAAAGGAACACTGTCTTTCTGTGACTGATGAATAAATATACCAAATCTTTTTTTCAATACTTGATCAGGGCTCATAGGTACAGCCATTTCAATTTCAGATACAGCCCATTCTTGCCAAGCGCCTTTGTATAACCAAACCCAGCAGTCATTTATCCAAGTTTCACCAGATGCTTTTAATCTGCGAAGGCTTTCAAATATAATTTCTAAGCATACTTTATGTGTACCATGCGGATCTGCTAAGTCTCCTGCACAATAGACTTGATGAGGCTTTAATTCTTTTAATAAGTCCATGGTAATTCTAATATCTAATTCACTCAATGGTTTTTTATCAATAGTACCTGTTTCATAAAAAGGCAGGTCTAAGAAATGATAATTAGTATCCTTTAAACCTACATATCTACAAGTGGCTTTTGCTTCACATCTTCTAATTAATCCTTTAATAGCTCTAATTTCTGCAGTATCTAAATGAGTAGATTGTTTATCGGCTAAAAATTTGCGTGCATTGATTAAAATTTCTTGACTCTTTTTATTATCAATGCCAAATAAGTCTTCAAAGCCTACCGCAAAATCTAAAAATCTTGTAACGAATTCATCGGTGACTGCAATATTACCAGAAGTCTGATAGGCTACATGTACATCATGTCCTTGTTCTTGCAAACGCATAAAGGTGCCGCCCATACTAATGATATCATCATCGGGATGGGGAGAGAAAATCAATACTTTCTTTGGATGCGGGGCACTACGTTCTGGATGCGCAGGTATAACGGCATTGGGTTTACCACCTGGCCAACCTGTAATGGTATCGCGCAACATATAAAATACTTGCAAATTAATATCGTATACCGATTCTTTTAAAACTAATAAATCGGATAAACTATTCTCTTTATAATCGTCGGCTGTTAAACTAAGTACTGTCTTGCCTAATTTTAAGGCCAGGCTAATGACTGCACTCTTTATCATATTGGGTGTCCATTCGTTGGAGCCCGTTAACCAGGGTGCTTTATTTCTTGTTAGGTCTGAGGAAGCCAATTCGTCAATAACGAATGTACAATCATCGTGATTTTGTAAAACAGTTGCAGGAATTTGTTCAGTTACATCCCCTTCAATAGATTTAGCTACAATGGAAGCCTTATCACCCCAAGCTAGTAAAACAATTTTCTTGGCCTTCATGATACTGCTAATACCCACTGTTATAGCTAGTTTAGGCACTTTGTTTAAATCATGAAATTCATAGGTGTTCGCAACTCTAGTTTGTTGGTCTAGGTGTATAACCCTTGTTTTTGAATGAAAGCT
>JBAXWU010000104.1:0-4998 GCA_037128235.1 Chitinophagia bacterium
TTTTTAATTTCTTTTTCTATTCTTTCAAAATCGGGGGTTCTAAACTCACTCCACTCTGTGGCAATGATTAAAAAATCGGCACCAGATAATGCCTCGTATTGGTTACTTGCATATTTTATTTTATCTCCTATTTGTGCTTTTACATTGTGCATGGCTTCAGGGTCATAGGCTGCAATTGTAGCGCCCATACTTGTTAATGCGTCTATAATACTTAAAGCAGGCGCTTCTCTAATATCGTCGGTATTAGGTTTGAAGGCCAAACCCCAAAGTGCAATATGCTTGCCTTTTAAATCGCCTTTGAAATGCGCCTTTATTTTTTCAACTAAATGTAATTTTTGTATCGCATTTACTTTTTCCACCGCTTTTAAAATTTCAAAATCATATTTCATTTCATCAGAGGACATAATTAAAGCTTGCACATCTTTAGGAAAACATGACCCACCATAACCAATGCCTGGGAATAAAAAACGCTTTCCAATTCTATCATCCGATCCAATGCCTCTTCTTACCATATCTACATCGGCGCCCATACGCTCACATAATTGAGCCACTTCATTCATAAAAGAAATTTTAGTAGCTAAAAAACTATTAGCAGCATACTTCGTTAATTCAGAACTACGCTCATCCATAAATATCACAGGGTTACCTTGTCTTACAAAAGGCGCATATAAATCACTCATTAATTTTTTAGCTCTCTCCGACCTTGTTCCTACAACCACACGGTCTGGTTTCATAAAATCATCCACCGCCACCCCTTCTCTTAAAAACTCAGGGTTACTTACTACATCGTAGGCGCCTTTATAGTTTTTAGCAATAGCTGCACTTACTTTATCGGCAGTACCCACTGGTACTGTACTTTTATTTACTATGACTTTATAGTCTTTTAAAATTTTTCCTAAATGATCGGCTACGCCTAATACATATTTTAAATCGGCACTACCATCTGCACCCGGAGGTGTAGGCAAGGCTAAAAATATTATTTCGGCCCCTTCAATGGCCGCTTCTAATTCGGTAGTGAATGTCAAACGACCTTCTTTAATATTTCTTAAAAATATTTTTTCTAAGCCTGGTTCGTATATAGTAATTTGACCATTACTTAATTTATCTACCTTGTTTTTATCAATGTCAACGCAAGTAACCTTGTTACCTGTTTCTGAAAAACATGTACCTGTAACGAGTCCTACATAGCCTGTTCCTACGACTGTAATTTTCATCTACTTATTTTTTATTTAAAAAATGATTTTACGCCTTCTACAATATACGCTAATTGTATCTCATCCATTTCGGTGTGCACCGGAAGTGAACATACACAGGGGGTTAGCGAATCTGTTATAGGTAAATTCCAATTTGTATTTTTTTGTTCTCCAAACATTTTTTGCAAATGACCAGGTACCGGATAATAAATCATACAAGGTATTTCCTTGGATGCTAAATGGGCAATGAACTTATCGCGGTCAATGCCTATGAGTTGCATGGTATATTGATGATATACATGTGTACTATATTGTAAACTCGATGGCGTTGTAATTTCTTTGACAGAAGCAAAAGCATCGTTATAATATTTAGCCACTGATTGCCTAGCTGCATTATAGGTATCTAATTTTTTTAATTTGATATTTAATACGGCTGCTTGGATAGAATCTAATCTTGAATTACATCCCACCACATCATGATAATACCTTGCAGACTGTCCATGGTTTGCAATCATTGTCATTTTATCTGCTAAGGCTTTATCGTTGGTACATAATGCACCTCCATCTCCGAAGGCCCCTAAATTTTTACTAGGGTAAAAAGAAGTAGCTCCAATATGTCCAATAGTTCCTGTTTTTTTAGTGACCCCGTTTGAAAATGTATAATCACATCCAATAGCTTGCGCATTATCTTCAATCACGAATAAATTATTTGCTTTCGCTAACTCCATAATTTCTTCCATTGGTGCTGCATGTCCATATAAATGAACAGGCACTATTAGTTTTGTTTTTGGCGTGATGGCTTTTTTCAAACTTTCAATGTCCATGCAAAATGTAATAGGATCTACATCTACAAAAACAGGTTTTAGTCCAAGCAATGCCACTACCTCTGTGGTAGCGATATAAGTAAAAGAAGGGGTAATAATTTCATCGCCCGGTTTTAGGTCTAAGGCCATCATGGCAATTTGTAAAGCGTCGGTTCCATTGGCGCAAGGAATCACATGATCTACCCCTAAATAGGTACTTAAATTTTGAGCAAAATCCTTCACGGGCTTTCCATTAATATAGGCAGCTGAATCCAAGACTTCTTGAATAGCTCCGTCGACCTCTTCTTTGATGGCCAGGTACTGATTTTTAGTATCTACCATTTGAATTTTTCTCATCCTTTAAATTTGGGCAAAATTACAATAAAAAGCCTAATTCAACCTAATTGTGGTCCTAAGAAAGGCTTTCAAAACAAATTCAAGTTTTATGCTATTTTTTATTCATTTTTGCCCTACTGAAATGATAGTATGATTTTATACCAATTCTTTTTAAGGCTCTACCCTATATTGGCTTATCTCATTAGCCCCTTTAATGAGAAAGCAAGGAGCTGGGTAGATGGGCAAGCCAAGGTTTGGGATGAAATTAATGCGCTTAAAGCACAAATTAAACAACCCCTTATTTGGGTGCACTGCGCTTCTTATGGAGAATACGAACAAGGGCTTCCTATTATCGACAGCATTAAATCGAGATATCCATCGTATCAAATATGGCTTACTTTTTTTTCGCCCTCGGGTTATGTGCATAGAAAAAAAGATGCGCATGCCGACTTTGTTACCTATCTCCCTTTTGATGGAAAAAAAAATGCAAGCCTTTTTTTAGAAACCTTACAACCTTCTTTAATTATTTTTATTAAATATGAGTTTTGGTTTTATTATTTATCTGTTGCAAAAGAAAAAAATATTCCTACCATTTTAGCTTCTGCACTTTTTAGACAAGGTCAAATATTTTTTCAATTTTACGGAGGCTTCTATAAAAAAATAGTAAATTTATTTACGACTATTTTAGTACAGGATCAGGCATCAGAAGATTTAATCAAACCCATTATAAGTAGTAGCAAAATATGCATTACAGGTGATACCAGGTTCGATAGAGTCATTAACACTGCTGCCACCGTTACTAAATTTGAATGGATACAAAAATTAAGTAACTATAAAATTATGATTGCAGGTAGTACTTGGGAAAACGATCATACCATACTTGCTAAAGCTACCAATAAATTAGAAAAATTAAATTGGATTATTGTACCCCACCATGTAGATGCAGCTTCCATTGCAGAATGTAAATCGCATTTTCCAAAAGCTATTACGCTCACTGCACTATTAGCCTCCAAACAACATTTTACTTTGCCCACCATTATTATTGTGGACCAGATAGGATTATTAAGAAGTTTATATCAATATGCTTTTATTTCTTATGTAGGTGGGGGTTTTGGAAAAGATGGCGTTCACAATGTTTTAGAACCAGCTGCTTTTGGCAAACCTGTTATTTGGGGTAGTAACGATACTAAATACCGAGAAGCCATTGGTCTTAGAAATGAAGGGGGTGGTTTCTCCATTCAAAATGCAGAGGCACTCATTGATCAAATACAATTATTAAAATCTTCTGAGCAAACCTACGCAGCAAGTTCTAAGAAAGCGGCTCAGTATATCATTGACAATGCTGGCGCCACTCATAAAACAATTGAATATTTAAAAGAGCAGCAATTTTTAAAATAAGAATGGCTACTTTTGAAGGAATCTTAAAAGCAATATAAATAGAGTTATGTTTATTGAACAAAATATTACAGGTGAAAGACGCGGTTGGATTGAAGTAGTTTGCGGCAGTATGTTTAGTGGCAAAACTGAAGAATTAATTAGAAGATTAAAAAGAGCAAAAATTGCCCATTTACAAGTTGAAATTTACAAGCCTGCCACGGATACTCGTTTTGATGTCAATAAAGTGGTAAGTCACGATACTAATTTTATTGAATCAACCCCGGTAAAAAATGCAAGTGAAATTTTAGTACTCGCTAAAACAGCCGATGTGATTGGTATTGACGAAGCACAATTTTTTGATGCAGGTATAATTGAAGTTTGTGAAACACTCATGATGCAAGGTAAAAGAGTTATTGTAGCAGGATTGGATATGGATTATTTAGGCAAGCCCTTTGGACCTATGCCCTCTTTATTAGCGACTGCCGATTTTATTACCAAGCTACATGCCATTTGTGTTAAGTGTGGTCACTTAGCCAATATTTCTTATAGAACAAGCGATGAAGAAGGAACTGTCGTGTTGGGAGAAAAAAATAATTACGAACCAAGGTGTCGCATTTGTGCCGCTAAATAATATTTGCCTTCGCAAATAAAGTAAAATAAAAAAAATTGAAATCGATACTTACTTTATTGAAAAAAGATATCTTGCTAGAATTTAGACAGCAGTATACTTTCTTTGGCATCTTATTATATATAGCCTCCACTACTTTTGTGATTTACTTAACCATGGGCCAGCCCGATGATAAAGTATGGAATGGCTTGTTCTGGATTACGCTTTTATTTATTTGTATTAATACGGTAGCTAGAAGTTTTTTACAGGAAGGTAGGGGTCGCATGCTTTACTTTTATACTATTGCCAGCCCTATACATTTTATCTTTTCTAAATTAATATACAATAGCTTACTGATGTGCTTTATGAGTGGATTAAGTTTGCTTTTATTTACTTTATTATTAGGTAACCCTCTAGAACATAGCTTGCTTTTCTTTGGCTTGAGTTGTCTTGGAGGCATTAGCCTAAGTTTGGTATTTAGTTTTCTTGCAGCCATTGCTTCTAAAGCACAGCAACCCTCTGCTATTATGGCTATCCTAGGTTTCCCTTTAATTATTCCCCAGCTAATGCTTCTTATGAAAATTGCGAATATTGCTTTTGCAGATGTGGTGCAAAATGGTCTTCCCCAATTAGTGGGTTTATTATGCGGCTTTGATATTATGATTATAGCGCTATCCTATAT
>JBAXWU010000105.1:0-4928 GCA_037128235.1 Chitinophagia bacterium
CAAATAAAAAATGGGCCACCGCTACTAACAGAAAAAGTTAGTAAAGTACAATCAAGTCCGGGCGCTGGCCCAAGACATTTATGTTTTTCAAGTAATGGAAAATATCTTTATATCATTGAGGAGTTAACAGGAAGCATTAGCGTGTATCGTTTTTATAAAGGAACAGCTAGCTTCTTACAAAAGGTTTATACGCATCCCAAAACTTTTAAAGGAAATACTGGTAGTGCCGATATTCATTTATCGCCCGATGGTCTTTTTTTATATGCGAGTAATAGAGGTAATGAAAACAATATCGTTTCATTTAAAGTACTTCCTAATGGACAACTAGAAGAGAAGACTATACAATATTATAGTACGGAAGGAAAAGCACCTCGCAATTTTACCATGAACAAAGAAGGTAATTGGCTACTAGTAGCCAATCAAGATTCAGATAATATTATAGCCTTTAGAAGAAATATTCAAACAGGCGTCTTAACATCCACTGGCGTATCAATTAAATTATCGATGCCGGTTTGTTTGTTGTTTTATTAATAGCAGCTATTAGTGTTGTTCAAACCATACAGGCTTATCTGCCTCCCCATCTGCATTATAGTTAATAAATAATTCCTCGCCTTGTTTAATAGCTCTTGTGGTAATGATGGTCATAGTATTGAATTCAAAATCCATATCATACCTACAATTCGCTTTAACGGCATGATTATAAATAGATACATATCCTAAAGCCACTACAGCACTTTTATCATCTTCCCCCCATTCAAAAATATAATCATACAATAAAGTTTCTTCCAATTTAATTCGTTGTATAGGATCAAATACAATGACAGGTGCTATTTCAATGGTAGTGCCCATCGCAATGGCTTGGGTAGTAAACACACCTCGACCCCTGCTGGGAGATGGGGCTATAGTTAGAAATGGAAGAATCATGCCATAAATATAAGGCATACTTTAGTATTTTTCTTAACTTGCAGCCATGTCAGTTGAACTCGAAATAGAAGAAATAAATTTATCAGCACTATTTTTGGATACTTTATCCAAAAATGATATGCATCTATTAAGAGAATTTTTAGATGAACAAAATATTAGCGACGTAGTGGAATTAGTCAATGAATTCCCTGAAAACGAAGCTACTATTATTGACAATATGACTGTACACAGAGCTGTAAGTGTTTTTAAGATTTTGGATATCAATCAGCAAAAGGACATTATAAAAGAACTACCGGCGCGCAAAACGGCAAAAATTTTAAATGAACTTCCCCCGGATGACCGTACCGACTTTTTAGAAGAATTACCCAAGGCGGCCATTCGCGACTTGATAAAATTATTAGACCCAGAAGAAAGGAAAATTACTTTATCTCTTTTAGGTTATCCTGAGGACAGTGTAGGCCGTTTGATGACGCCCGATTATGTATATGTGTATGCGCATTATACAGTGGCAGAGGTATTAAACAATATCCGTAAATACGGAAAAAAGTACGAGACTATTGATGTTATTTATATCATTGATGAAAATGGATGTTTAGTGGATGATATTCGAATTCGTGATGTATTAATTGAACAACCCGATGCCATCATCAAAGATATTATTGATGGCAGGTATGTGGCATTAAATGTATATGAAGACCAAGAGCACGCAAGTCAGGTATTTAAAATGAATAACCGTACGGCCTTACCGGTGGTGGATGACAACGATGTATTGTTAGGAATTGTAACTATTGACGATATCTTATGGGTGACTAATGAAGAGTTTAGCGAGGATATGCAAAAAATGGGAGGTACAGAAGCATTGAATGAACCATATCTGGACATTTCATTATCAAAACTTTTTAAGAAAAGAATTACTTGGTTGGTCATTTTATTTTTAGGTGAAATGTTTACAGCTACTGCTATGGGTTATTTTGAAGGAGAGATACAAAAAGCAGTAGTGTTGGCCTTATTTATTCCTTTGATTTTGTCTAGTGGAGGTAATTCAGGCTCACAAGCCTCTACACTTATTATACAAGCCATGTCCATTGGTGAAATAACAGTTGCAGATTGGTGGAGAATATTAAGACGAGAACTTTCAAGTGGTCTATTACTTGGTTCCGTTTTAGGATTGATAGGATTTTTTAGAATTATGATTTGGCATTTTATCAACCCAGGTTATTATGGCTTACATCCAATACTAGTGGCTATCACTATTGGTTTTACTTTATTAGGGGTGGTCATTTGGGGTACCATTGCAGGTTCCATGCTACCCATTGTACTAAAAAAATTAGGCGCTGACCCTGCAGTATCTTCTGCTCCCTTTGTAGCTACTTTAGTAGATGTAACTGCTCTAGTTATTTATTTCTCTGTAGCATTACTTATCTTAAAAGGAACCTTACTTTAGTGGCGCTGCTAAATTAGCTATCACCTTATTGGTCCATTCATCTTTTAATATACTAAGTACAATAGAATCTCTTCTTGTGCCATCTGGCTTAGGTAAATGATTTCTTAATACACCTTCAATAACACAACCAATTTTTTGCATAGCAGTAATACTTCTTTTATTATTATTATCGGCCCTAAACTCTACTCTTTCAAAACCCATTTGATCAAAAGCATATTCTAATAATAAATATTTACAATTTTCATTGAGTTTCGTTCCCCAACATTTTTTACTATACCAGGTATAGCCAATTTGTGTTGTTTGAAAAGCTAATTGTATATCATAAAACCTAGTACAACCCACATAGTCATTTAATAATTTATCAAATACAATAAATGCATAGGCGGTTTTATTAAGCCTTGCCTCAATGGCTGTTTGAATATAGTTTTCTAAGTCTGCACTATTATGAATAGCCGCTAAGGAATAGTTCCATAATTCGGGCTCTTCGTTAACATAATGCGCTAGTAATGAGCCGTCGGTTAGCGCTAGTGGTCTTAATAAGACCCGTTCATTTTCTAAAATAATATCGGTCTCAAAGTCAAAAGTTTTCAAAGCTGACATCCATTCAATATTTAAAGTCTAATTTCGCATAAATTTTGAACAATTACCCAAATTATTAATATATGTGTGGCATTGTAGGATATATAGGAAAAGCGGAAGCATACCCCATCGTTATCAAAGGTTTAAGACGCTTAGAATACCGCGGTTATGACAGCACCGGTGTGGCCATTATTCAGGATGGAAAATTACAGGTGCATAAGAAAAAAGGAAAGGTGGCTGAATTAGAAGAAGCCGTATTAGGCAAAAATTTGCACTCTCATATTGCTATTGGCCACACGCGTTGGGCGACGCACGGTGAGCCTTCGGACAGAAATGCGCATCCCCATTTATCTAATAACGGACGTTTGGCCATGTTGCACAATGGTATTATTGAAAACTATGCACCCATTAAAAAAGAATTAGTCGCAAAAGGCTATACTTTTAAAAGCGATACCGATACAGAAGTATTATTGAATTTTATTCAAGATATTCAAGATAATAATAAATGTGATTTAGAAGAAGCCTTAAGAATTGCATTAAAAAGAATTGTGGGCGCTTACTGCATTTTATTAATTGACCAGGACGATCCTGAAACTATTATTGCAGCTAGAAAAGGAAGTCCCTTGGTAATTGGTATTGGGAAAGAGGCTCATTATTTAGCCAGCGACGCCTCCCCTATTATTGAATATACCAAAGAAGTGGTGTATGTAAATGATTATGAAATTGCCATTGTTAGAAAAGATGAACTTATCTTGAAAAATTTAGGCAACGAAAAGCAAACCCCTTTTATTCAAAAATTAGATATGGAATTAGCTGCCATTGAAAAAGGCGGCTATGAACATTTTATGTTGAAAGAAATTTTCGAGCAACCCGATACTATCTACGATTGTTTAAGAGGTAGACTACTTCATGAGCAATTAGAAATTGTAATGGCCGGAGTGGACAATAATATAGAAGCATTGACGAAGGCCTCTCGTATTATTATTGTAGCCTGTGGTACCAGCTGGCATGCAGGTTTGTATGCAGAATATTTAATTGAAGAATTATGTCGCATACCCGTGGAAGTAGAATATGCATCTGAATTTAGGTACCGCAATCCAGTAATACACGCAGGTGATGTTATTATTGCTATTTCTCAAAGTGGAGAAACCGCAGATACATTAGTGGCTTTAGAAAGTGCCAAAGAAAAAGGAGCCTTTATATTCGGCATCGTAAATGCAGTGGGTAGTAGTATTGCCAGATTAAGTAATGCCGGAGCTTACACACATGCTGGCCCAGAAATTGGGGTGGCGAGTACAAAGGCCTTTACAGGTCAATTAACTGTCCTTGCTATGATGGCACTTAAAATGGCAAAGTATAAAGCAAGTATTTCAGAAGAAAGGTATATACATTTAGTAAATGAATTAGCATCGGTTCCAGAAAAAGTAAAAGAAATTTTAGCCGATACTTCTGTAATAGAAAAAATTGCTTTGAAATTTAAAGACGCTAAAGACTTCTTATATTTAGGTAGAGGGTATAATTTCCCCATTGCATTAGAAGGTGCCTTAAAATTAAAAGAGATTACGTATATCCATGCGGAAGGTTATCCTGCAGCAGAAATGAAACATGGACCCATTGCATTAGTAGATGAAAGCTTACCTGTTGTATTTGTTGCCACCAAGGACATGTATTATGATAAAGTGGTTTCTAATATTCAAGAAATAAAAGCAAGAAAAGGACAAATTATTGCAGTGGCTAGTGTGGGCGATTTGGTATTACCTACTATGTCAGATAATATTATGTTTGTGCCTGCAATAGACGAAGTCATTGCCCCTTTATTAAGTGTTATACCTATGCAACTTTTAAGTTATTATGTAGGTGTGGCCAAGGGCATTGATGTTGATAAGCCTCGTAATCTTGCTAAAAGTGTAACCGTGGAATAATTGAACTACCTTGCAGTCTATTATGAACACGAATTTTCAGACCCTAGGTCTTATAGAGC
>JBAXWU010000106.1:0-4915 GCA_037128235.1 Chitinophagia bacterium
AAACTAATATTTAATTTATAATTCAATAATGCAATTGCACAATTTTAATTCAGGCCCCTCTATTTTACCAAATGAAGTTTTAGAACAAGCAGCAGCGGCTATTCATAATTTTAATAATACGGGTTTATCTATTTTAGAAATTGGACATCGTACTGCTCATTTTGTAGAAGTAGTTACTGAAGCACAAACTATTGTAAAAAGATTAATGGGTTTAGACGATACTTATGAAGTTTTATTTTTGCAAGGGGGTGCCACTATGCAGTTTATGCAAGTGCCCATGAATTTATTAGATGAAAATGGATTGGCTGCCATTTGTGATAATGGTGTATGGGGTAATAAAGCAGTGAAAGAAGCAAGCTTATTCGGTCCTGTAAAAGTTGTTTCAGATACGGCCGATAAAAAACATACTTATATAAATAAAGTATTAGATATTCCTATAAGCGCCACTTATTTACATATTACCACTAACAATACAGTAGAGGGAACCCAATGGCATAGCTATCCTCAGACTACTGCCTTATTAGTGGGAGATATGAGCTCAGATATTTTTTGCAGGCCCACTAATTTCAAAGCCTTTGATTTAATCTATGCAGGCGCACAAAAAAATATGGGCGCTGCAGGGGTTACCATGGTGGTGGTTAAAAAAGATATTTTAGGAAAAATCAATAGAAAAATTCCAGCTATCTTAGATTACAGGAAACATATTGAAGCAGGTTCTTTATTAAATACACCTCCAGTTTTTTCTATATATGTTAGTTTATTAACCCTGCGTTGGATAGAAGCCCAAGGGGGCCTAGCTGCAATGGAAAAATTAAACTTAGCAAAGTCAAATTTATTATACAATACCATTGATAGTTCACCAGCGTTTCATTGCCCCATTGCCAAAGAAGATAGAAGTATTATGAATGCTGTTTTCTTTTTAACAGATACTTCCAAAGAAGAAGCATTTTTAGCCCTTTGTAAAAAAGAAGGAATGATTGGTGTAAAAGGATACAGAACAGTAGGAGGCATTCGAGTGAGCATGTATAATGCCTTGCCTTATTCAAGTGTAGAAGCTTTCTGCGACTTGATGAAATCATTCGCTGAAAAAATTTAATTCTCAACAAAAAGAACGAACTTTGCGGCCATGGCAAAAATAAGTCCCTTTGAAGCAGTGCGTCCTCAGCCTCAATTAGCAAAACAAGTTGCTAGCAAACCTTACGATGTATTAAATAGTGCAGAAGCAAAAATAGAAGTAGTAGGCAATGCGTATTCTTTTTTGCATATTACAAAAAGTGAAATTGGTTTACCAGAAAATACAGATGTTCATAGTCAAGAAGTATATCAATTAGCTTTAGAAAATTTAAATGCATTTATACAAAGAGATGTTTTGTTTAAAGAGTCGAAGCCTTGTTATTATATTTATCAACTCATTATGGATGGTCGTGTACAAACAGGTTTAGTTTGTGTGAGTAGTATTGATGATTATAATAATGATATTATTAAAAAACATGAATTCACGCGTCCTGAAAAAGAATTAGATAGAATCAATCATATCAAGACTTCTGGAGCACAAACGGGCAATGTATTTTTAGCCTACCGCAACCAAGCAAGTATTGATACTATTATTGACAAATGGAAGACTACTAAAAACCCTGTCTACGATTTTACGGCAGAGGATGGTATTCAACATACTGTATGGGCTGTTAGTGATGAAACTATTATTGATCAAATCACAAACTTGTTTGCAACTGAAGTGCCTTGCACTTATATTGCAGATGGTCATCATAGAGCAGCCTCCGCCGCTAAAGTAAAATTAGCCATTAGTGAAGAAGCGGTAAAGCCAGGCGATGAAGCTAAAAAAGTATCTGATTATTTTTTAACGACTTTATTTCCCTCTAATCAATTAGCCATTATGGATTACAACCGTCTGGTAAAAGATTTAAACGGATTATCTGCTACTGCATTTATTACAGCACTTGAACAGAATTTTATAATTCAAAAAGAAGAGTCGGCCTTCAAACCTACAGCCCTGCATAGTTTTGGAATGTACCTTGAAAACAATTGGTATCAATTAACGGCGAAGCCAGGTATATTTTCTTCTGATCCAATTGGAGTATTAGACGTCACTATTTTATCTAATTCCATTTTATCAAAAGTTTTAGGCATACACGATCAAAGAACAGATAAAAGAATTGATTTTGTGGGAGGCATCAGAGGTTTAGCCGAACTTGAAAAAAGAGTGAATAGTGGTGAGATGGCTGTGGCTTTTAGTTTATATCCAGTAACCATCGATCAACTATTTAATATAGCCGACGCCGGCGAAGTCATGCCACCTAAAAGCACTTGGTTTGAGCCCAAATTAAGAGACGGTTTACTTACTCATTTGATTTACTAGTATTTATATAATAAGTAGAAGCTAGTTTAATAATATAGTTAGGTCTACTATTAAATCTAATCAGGTATTATCATCTTTTTCTTTCCATTTCATAGGCTAATTTCTTTTTTTTCTGCCCGTATTTTAGTATTTTGTTACACAATAATGCTTGCCTTATGGAATCAAAAAGACTCTTTGATTGTATAGAACATCAGTTAACAAAATTTCCTCAAGAAGTCATGTTGGCTGGAAAAGAGAACGGTGGATGGAAAACCTACTCCACAGCCGAAGTGGCTTCAAAAGTGAATGCTTTGAGTGCCGGTTTATTAAGCCTTGGCTTATCAGGAAATGATTTTACGCCAGAGGGATCTGATAAAATTGCTATCATTAGTAATAATAGACCAGAATGGTTGATGGCCGATATGGCCACGCAACAAATTGGTGTCATCTGGGTGCCAGTGTATCCTACCACTAATCCTTTAGAATTGACTTTTATTTTGAATGACGCATCGGTACAATATATGTTTGCGAGCAATCAAGATTTATACAATAAAGTGATGTCTATTAAAGACAAAGTACCTTGTTTAAAAGAGGTCTACACATTTGATCATATCGCAGGTGCAAAGCACTGGAGTGAATTGTGCTTACAGGATACAGATTTATTAAATCAAGTAGAAGTTGTTAAAAAAACAATTCCAGTAGAACAGGTGGCCACTTTTATTTATACAAGTGGAACAACAGGTACCCCAAAGGGCGTGATGTTAACGCACAATAATATTTATTTCAACTTACAAGCAGGTAAAAAAAGTTTTCCTTTCCAAGATGCCCCTGATCAAAAAGTATTGAGCTTTTTGCCATTGAATCATATTTTTGAAAAAGTGGCTTCTTATATTTATTTGTATAGCGGGATGAGTATCTACTATGCAGAATCAATGGAAACTATTGGAGAAAACTTAAAAGAAATTGCACCAGACGGATTCTCCACTGTACCAAGATTATTGGAAAAAGTTTTTGAAAAAATTATGATGAAGGGTGAAGAGTTGACTGGCCTTAAACGTAAATTATTTTTCTGGGCCGTGGATTTAGGAGACCAATATGATAATTTAAAACCAGGGTCGGCATGGTATCAATTCCAATTGAAGCTGGCCAATAAAATTATTTTTAGCAAGTGGAGAGAAGGATTAGGCGGTAATGTAAAATTCATTGTTACAGGTGGTGCGGCATGTCAAGTAAAACTACTTCGCATATTTAATGCAGCACAAATACCAGTGTATGAAGGATATGGTCCAACAGAAAATAGCCCAATCATCAGCATCAATTCTAGTTCACCTGGTGGTATGAAGTTTGGAACAGTTGGCTTAGCTATTGAGGGTGTTGAAATGAAATTGGAAGCAGATGGAGAAATTTGTGTAGCAGGACCAAGTGTGATGAAGGGTTATTATAAATTACCAGAATTAACTGCAGAAACAGTCATCAATGGCTGGTTGCATACAGGAGATATTGGTGAAATTATTGATGGCAAGTATTTAAAAATTACAGATCGTAAAAAGGAATTGTTTAAAACAAGTGGTGGTAAATATGTTGCACCACAACCAATCGAAAATAAGATGAAAGAAAGTCCTTTTATCGAACAAATTGTTTTAATTGGAGATAATAAAAAAATGGTGACAGCCTTGGTTGTACCAAGTTTTGCTAAGTTGAGAGAATGGGCAAAACAAAATGGTGTCGAATATACTAGCAACGAGGCCATCATTCAACATGAAAAAGTACAGACACTATTTGAAACAGTAGTAGCAGAGTATAATCAATTATTCAATCAAGTAGAGCAAGTGAAAAAATTCACTTTAATACCAAGAGAGTTTACGATTGACCAAGGAGAGATGACGCCTAAACTAAGCATACGCCGTAAGCAAGTACTAGCGAATTTTGAAAAAGAAATAGATCAAATGTACTTATAGGAAGGGGTCAATGCATCTTTATCAAGTCTATTGAATTAATAATTGATTGAACGAATCAAATTAAAGTTTGCTTTATGAGAAAAATAATTTTATTAAGTGCCATACTTTTTTTGTTTGCGTTTCATGTCAATGCGCAGGCGCCTAATAATCCCTATTTTAATTATAAAGGAAAACTTATTATCATTGGAGGCGGGTCCATCCCAGATTCTTTATTTGAATTTTTCGCAGCCCATTGTGGAGGCAAGGATCAACCTATTGTGTATATTCCTACTGCCACCACCGACGAAGAGTTTATTCAAAAGGGCGAACACTTAATTAAGTTCAGCTCTAGGGGCTTTACTAATTTAAGTACTATTCATACGCGCAATAAAAAAGAGGCCGATGATTCAAAAAATATTGCACTACTGCGTAATGCTAAGGGCTTGTTTTTTGGAGGCGGAGACCAGCAATTAATTGCAGATGCTTATGCTGGTACTAAATTATATGATGAATTTATTGCTTTATTAGATAGAGGCGGTGTTATTATGGGCACTTCAGCAGGAGCCACTATCATGGGCTCTTTAATGGTGGGAGGCGATGCCAGAGATGATATCAGTAAAAA
>JBAXWU010000107.1:0-4868 GCA_037128235.1 Chitinophagia bacterium
TTCTGGTCAGTGGGTACTTCTTGGAATGTATTAGCTGAGCCATTTATGCAAGGCAACAAAACTATTTCTGCATTTAAAATTCATGCAAGTTATGGTACCAATGGTAATGCTGAAATTGGTAACTACACATGGAGACCTTCTTACGCTTTTGGATATAACTACAACGGTGTAGCAGGTGGTACTTTCAATAATATTGGTAACGAGAGTTTAACTTGGGAGAAAAACAAACAAGCAGATATTGGAACGAATATTAGCTTCTTTGATAATAGAATTAATTTAAACGTGGACGTTTACAAGCGTAATACAGATGGCGCTTTGTTAAACCAAAACTTATCTCGTACCACTGGTTTCTCTGGTTATATTAATAACGTAGGAAGCATGCAAAACTCTGGTTTAGAGGTTAGCGTAAACTTAGTACCTATTAAAGTAAAAGATTTCTCTTGGGAAATCAATGCAAGTTATACTGCTAACAAAAACAAAGTTACCAGCCTGCCTTCAGGTGATCAGTTAAACGGTGCTTATTTATTAAGAGTAGGTCAGCCTTTCTATAGCTTCTATACAAGAGGTTATGCTGGAGTAAATATCAATACAGGAGATCCAATGTGGTTTATTGATAGTACTCAAATTGGATCTACAAGTACTAAAACAAAAGCAAATTTATATTTAGTAGGTAAGCAAGCAGATCCTAAATACTATGGTAGCCTAGGTAACACTTTCAATTACAAAGCATTTGCTTTCACTTTTGACTTCTATTACAACTTTGGTAACTATTTCAATGAGTCTGCACAAGCTTATGCAATGGATGGTGCTTATTCAACTAGAGGTAAATACGCAATCAATTTAACACGTTGGCAAAATCCAGGGGACATCACAACCGTTCCTAAATTTGTATACAACGATCCAAGAGGTGGTTCGACAGGATCTGATCGTACATTATATAAAGGCGATTATGTTCGTTTAAGAAATATACAGTTGACTTACAAATATGATAAGAAAGCGGTGCTTGATAAATTACATATCAATGGTATAAATATTTATGCACGTGGAACGAATATATTTACTAAAACATATGCTGATATCATCTTAAGTGATCCAGAACAAGGTATTACAGGTAATAATGGACAACAAGTATTACCTTCTAAGTCTGTCACTTTTGGATTAAGTGTAAACTTTTAATTAACAACAACTATTTAATATTTTTTATATGAAAAATAATTTCAACAAAATCACTAAAATGTTCTTAGCAATTGGAACCATAGCAATGCTATTCGGTTGCTCTAAAACATTCTTAGATCAAAAGCCTTTCAACTCTGTAGTATTATCAGAGGCTATTAAAACAGAAGATGATATGAGTACAGCATTGACTGGCTTATACGCTTCTTTAAGAGCTACCGATTTTTATGGTAGAACTTTTGCTATTAAAGGTGATTTAATGGCAGACAAATGTTTCTTGTCTTCTTCTAACTCAGGAAGATATGTTTCATTCAATTTATACAATTTCACTAAAACAGATGGTTATGCCTCTGCTATTTGGTCAAATGGTTATAATGCTATTAAGAATGCCAACTTTATTATTAATGCTGGTTTAGATCCTGCAGCTAATCCTAATGTTAGTCAATTAATGTCTGAAGCATATGCAATCAGAGGTTTGGTTTATTTTGATTTAGTTAGAAACTTTGGTTTGCCTTATACCACTGCTCCTACAAGCCCAGGTGTGCCCATCGTAACTAAGTTTGATGTGAATTCAAAACCTGCAAGAAATACAGTTGCTGAAGTATATGCACAAGTCATTGCCGATTTAACAAAGGCCATTTCTTTAGCGAAATACAACCAAGGTCAAACAATGAATTTCACATTGACTGCAAAAACAAGATCGCTAAACTCTTCATTTATGACTAAGTATGCTGCTGAAACGCTTTTAGCTAGAGTATACCAACATAAAGGAGATTGGGCCAATGCAAAAGCAGCAGCTCTTGACGTTATTGCTAATAGTGGTTTCAGTTTAGTGACCAGCGCTAACGTTTTATCTTACTGGAAAGGAGCTTCTCCTTTAACTGGTAAAGTAGAAACCATGTTTGAAGTTACTAGTGATGCAAACAACCAAGTAGGTGATGGCACATTAGCTGTATTCTTAATTGGCAAACCAGGTGGTGGAGCTTATGGAGATATGTTAGCTACTAAATCTTTCTACGATACTTATACTACAACCGATACAAGAAAAGGCTTAATTAGCCCAGAAGTAAGATCTGGTCAATTAGGTACAGCGCATTATGTGGCTAAATATCCAATTGATAACGTAAACTTAGATGACGTTAAAGTAGTTCGTTTTTCTGAAGCCTATTTAATTTTAGCGGAAGCTTATTATAACTTAGGTGATATTACAAATGCGAATGTCACTTTAAACAAGTTCGTTGTCAACAGAGACCCTAGTGCAGTTTATGCTAGCGCTGGTGCTCAAGTTTTAACAGATATCTTAGACGAGCGTACTAAAGAGTTTGCTTTTGAAGGCTACAGATTCTGGGATTTAACAAGATTAGGGTACACTTTCGTGAAGCCTCAAGGTCAAGATGCTACCAATGCAATCTCTACCAAAATCACTGTTGCTCCAGGAAATGCTAACTTACTTTTCCCAATTCCTAACGATGAAATTTTAGTAAACCCTAACGTTACTCAAAACGCTGGTTATTAATATTTCCAAGTAGAATATTTAAAAAACCTCCACCGTTCATTCGGTGGAGGTTTTTTTATTTTCGGAATCGAATGGCGTATTCAGAAATATAAACTGCGGTATCGGTTTGATCTTTATAAAAAAGTCTTGCCTGCTCGCCCATTTGCAGTGATGTATATTTTAATTTAGTAGCATTGGTATCGCCAATGGGTTGTAAAGAAGGATACCAAATAACATGACCGGGTTTATTTAATATTAATGTAGGAATCGACCAATCTTGAGAATTGTTATCGTCTAAAACTTTATTTTTATTAAATGACATATAAATACTTGTTCCTTTCCAAGAAGGTCCTTCCGATTTTGCCATGAGCATTACCCAGGCTTGTACATAATGATTCCAACTTACAGAAGGCCCCCAATAATATTTACTAATACTATCCGAGCTAGGACCGCCACCATTTTCTTTTGAAATTTGTATATTTTTAATAGGGCTACCCACTCCATCATAGTTTGCTTGAAAACCTTTGCCATCATATCTTTTAGCCTTTCCTGTTGGATTGTCTAAATCAGCTAATTTAATTCTGGCCATACTAATACACTGACCCGCTTCTTCTTTTTCGGCACTATACGCTTTACGTACATAAGTGCCAGGATAACCATACTCCCCATAAAATATATACAAGTAATCTCCACTCGCTATTGCTGAAGGATCACCCACGCCGCCTGCAAAAGTCACTGAATTATTATGTGGTTTTAATATCATTCTTTCTTGATTGTCTTCTAAGACAATGCCTTTATTCTCCCAGCTATAACCACCATTGGTTGATTTCATAATTCCAATTCTGCAAACAGCTGCAGGTGTTTTAGCACCCGTTAAACCCTGTGGCCAATTGTTATCAATATAGCCCTTACCTGTCTTGGTATTAAAAGGAAAGGTGTTGGGATAATTTTCATTATGGTAAAGTGCATATAAAGTTTTTCCGCTGGCATCTTTTTTGTCTTGATACACCGTTTCAAACCAAACGGCTCCATGTAAACCTTCTTCATTCGGTTTTACATTCAAAGGCATGCTAGGTTCTGTAAAGGCCTCATATTTTTTATTAAATACTTCCTCTGCATTTTTTCCAGAAGCATATTTTAATTCATTGGAATAACCCCATAAAGGGTCTTCCCCATATTTACCCGGAAAAATGCGAAAGGTATCGCCTACCCAAACCTCGGCCATATTGCAATCCACAAAGGATTTAAAATAAATAGTGGGGGCCTTAGTTAGTTCGAAATCCAAATCCTTTTTGGTTTCCTGCTGCTTACACATGGTGAAAAAGGGTAGTAATAACCCTATGAATTTGAAGTATTTACTCATAGATTTCTTTTAGACTAAGTAATTTACCAAATATGTTTTAAATGGACTAGGGTGCAAGGCTTTTTTTAAATAAATAGGGTTAAATTAGTATTTACTTAAAAGCATTTATTGTTTAAAATTATTACCATGAAAAAAATATTTTTCTTTTTCTTATTAAGCTTAATCAGCTTTTCTAATGCAGCGCATGCTCAAAAAATAGCCGACTATCTTGCGCCTGCTTTTCCTTCCGACCTAGTAGCCAATCATAAAGGCGATGCAGTTGCCTGGGTGTTTAATGATAAAGGCAGTAGAAATATTTATTATGGACAGCCTGCTACTAATAATTTCAAAGCCGTCACTGAATATAAAGGCGACAATGGAATAGAAATAGGTAGCATTGTATTTTCACCTAACGATGATAAAATATATTTTGTAAGAGGCAATGGCAATAATGCAAAAGGAGAGCCCGCGAACCCGGCACAATTACAATACACCACAGAGCAAAATATTTATAGTTTTGATATCGCCTCTGGTACTATTAAAAAATTAGCCAAGGGTAGCGGACCCGTAATAAGTCCCGATGGAAAATTATTGGCTTACACCCAAGGGGGTAAGGCTTGGAAAATAAATTTAACAGAAGAAACAGTAACTGTGCAACCTTTATTTTTTAGTAGAGGAAGTATAAGTAGTTTGTCTTTTAATGCAAGTGGCCAACAAATTTTATTTGTATCAAATAGAGAAGAGCATTCATTTATTGGAGTTTATAATTTTGCAAGCAATCAAGTATCCTTCATAGATGCTTCTACTTATAATGATTCAGATCCAGTATGGAATAAAGAAGGAACGCATATTGCTTTT
>JBAXWU010000108.1:0-4788 GCA_037128235.1 Chitinophagia bacterium
TATCTGCTTTTGACTTCTTCAAAAGCTTCATCATAGTCGGCGCGAATAGTGCCCATCATACGATCCCAAAATAAAAAATACAAACCATAATTACCTTTAAAATATTTATGGTGTTGATTATGATTGACAGAAGTGTTAATCCACTTCCCAATAAAACTTTTACTAAATCCTTTAGGGTATAATTCCCAACCCAAGTGACCATAAATATTATACATGATGGATAGTAAAAAGAAAGTAGCTAAATGTGATCTATGCACCGGAATAGTAAATAAAAAAACTACAAAAATACCCACTTCCACAATAGATTCTAAAGGATGAAAGGCATAAGCTGCCCAAGGAGAAGGGTTGGTAGACTTATGATGCACCAAATGCATAGTATTAAATAAACTTTTATGATGCATGATACGGTGCGTCCAATAAAAATAGGTATCGTGCATGATAAACATAAGTGGAAATGCTAAAAAATAATAGAACCAACCATAATCACTGATAGTATCATATAGTGTAGTATGAATCCTTACTGCTGGATTGGCAATAATAAGAAGAGGAATACATCCAAAAATAAAAATAGTACCAGTACTATAGAGAATTTCACGCAAGTAATCGGTGTTTTTAGGAAAGAGGGTTTGTATTTTCTTATGGAGTATTTTATTTTTAAGTACTACATAAAATAAAAAGAAGATAGCGCCTGCAATTAAATAATATTTGCTGCCTACTCTTTGTAAAAAGAAAAAATATTTATTAAATTCAATACTCATAAAGAATTGTAAAATTAGACCCTAATCATTTATAAAAAAAATATTCGAGGTAAATATATTTAGAACTTATTTAATTAGGCTATTAGCCGATGCTGCCTCAAGCTTAAGCGTAAGAATATCTTCTTTTATACGATTTATTTCTAGAAGCAAGGTCCCATTATACACCCCTCGAATACGTCTTTTTTGATCTACTAAAATAAAGTTTTCAGTATGTAAAAATTCATTGCCCGTTTGATAATAGCCCACCGAATCCCCGGCAAAATATTGTTGTTTCGCCAAGGCGTAAATTTCATTTTTACTGCCAGTAAGTAAATGCCATTTTTTTGAATCAACTTTATTTAAAATGGCGTACTTTTTTAGAACGGCTATAGAATCTAATTCAGGTGTGACAGAATGCGAAAGCAAAACAATCGTCGAATCATTCTTAAATGCTTCTTGTAATAAAAACATATTGCTCGTCATTTTAGGACATATGCCTCTACACTTCGTATAAAAAAAATTAGCCACATATATTTTCCCCTCTACATCTGCTTCAGTAATATCCGCCCCCTCTTGATCTTTGAAAGAAAAAGCAGGAATGCTATGAATTTTTGAATACCCAGTATCCTCTTTACTTATCCAGTCCGGTGTCCAATCGGGCACATTAAAAAAAGGTAGCGCCACTAGACTGTCTGTCTTTACATTTGAAAAAGTATTCGAGGAATTATTACATGCCATCAAAATAAATAAGCTGAATAAATAAAATCCATTCAATTTGAACATCTTAGTTTATTTAAATTTATAATCGAGTGAATCCTGAGGCGTCATGCATAATTTTAATCCAATCAGGCCATATCTTCTGCCTTGCTTCACCACATAATTAGCGCGTATAACTCCGTTTTCCCACCACATTTTTTGACTTCCATTTTCATAGCCCATAGTATAATGAAAGGCTTTATAGGCTTGACCATTAGCATACCACTCATTAGCTATTCCATCATGCTCCCCCTTTGTAAAATAAAATTCAAATTTAGGCTTGCCGTCTTCCCAAAAACCAATATGCTTACCCAGTTTTTTACCTGCCTGAAAAAATCTAGACTCGGCTAATTGCTTATTTACATACCATTTTTTAAAAAAGCCCTGCTCTAGCCCATTAGAAAATTGTTGAATCATCGCAGTATCTCCACTAGAATAAGTATTAAAAATTGTACCGCTAAATTTTTTATCATGAAAAAACAGCGTGTCCTGATGCATTTGCAAAAAAGAATCCTTACTATTGACGACTGCGTTAGGAATTGCATTATTTATTGCTAGCTTATCATTTATAACTATACTGTCATTTATAGCTGCGCTATCAATTCTAATTACTTTTTTTGATTGTATAGTTTGATCAAAACTATTACATGCTTGAAAAAAAAGACAAGCAATAATACAATGAATATAAAATGTGTATTTCATTTATTGTGAAACAGTACCTGGTGTTCCATAATAACCCGATCCATTGATATAAGGATCGTTAGAGGTGATATGGTAATGATAAATTCCATTCGGATAATCGGTAGTTGCTGAAGTATGTCCATGGTAGGAATCTAATTTTGAATTATCAATAACTAGCCCATTTTCTTCAGGACCATATACAGCAAACCCATCTAATAAAAAACCTAATAAAGAGGACTTAGTCACTTTCACTGTTGTTAAATAAAGTGGCTCCACATGATAGTGATACTGCCCCGTAGGCGCTGGATGACCCCAATACCTATCAAAAGAAACCATTTCGCCGGCTAAGGGTTGATTAGGTCCTGCATATTGATTAAAAAAAGGAACCCCATTTAATGAAACACCTATAGCGCCTAATGGAGTGGGTAAATGCGTGCTAGCCATCTTAGGATCTATGGGTATTTTAAATACATATACTTTCTCTGAAATTGAATTTGGATTTTTTGCAAAGTTGTATCCTCCAAAAGTGGTTCCAGAAAAATTATCATACAATGCATTTGTAGTAGCGTAGTAGGAACTTTTATGATCAGGTAATCCATTGGATTTGATGGTAACAAATGTACCATCAGAGGTAATACTACTTGCCCCATAAACTTTTTTATAAATATCAGGAACAACAGTGCTTGAAGTTGTTGGATTACTTGTAGATGGATTACTAGTATTATTACTTGTAGTAATGCTTGAACTTTTAGAACAAGCTGCTACTAAAAAAGAAAAACTAAGAATAGGTAAAAACTTTAATTGCATACTATAAATTTAAAATATAGGACTGCAATTTAGGGAAAGGGTTTAATGATTACCAACCGCTGATAGCAAAAATTTCTTTTGTATGGTCCTTAGTATCGGGCTTTTCTATAATATGTCTAACCATGCCCGCTTCATCAATCAAAAAAGTGGTACGCGTAGTGCCCATATAAGTACGGCCCATGAATTTCTTCTGGCCCCATAAATTGTATTTGTCTACTATTTTCTTGTCCTCATCGGCAATCAAAGAAAAAGGTAAGTCGTACTTGGCAATAAACTTCTCATGCGATTTAACAGAGTCCACACTAATGCCTAAAATTTGTAACCCTTTCTTTTGCAAGGCTTTATAATTATCACGCAAGTTGCATGCCTGGGCAGTGCATCCTGGTGTATCGTCTTTTGGATAGAAATAAAGGACAAGTTTTTGCCCCTTAAAATCGGCTATAGAAACTGTATTACCATGCTGATCAACGCCTTTAAAGGCCGGCGCTTTAGAACCTTCTTTAATAACTGCCATATGCTTGAATTGTCGGTGAAGATAGCATTTAAAAAGGACAAAAATGTTTAGGCTTAAAATAGGGCAAATTCAGGCAAATTTTTGTAGGTTTGCGCAATTTATATTTTTGTACGCTATGCCAAAAGACACATCCATTAAATCGGTATTAATTGTAGGTTCTGGCCCCATTATTATTGGTCAAGCCTGCGAATTTGACTATTCTGGTTCACAAGCAGCTCGTTCTTTAAGAGAAGAAGGAATCAAGGTCATCCTCATCAATAGCAACCCAGCAACCATCATGACAGACCCAATGATGGCGGATAAAGTATATTTATTACCATTGACTATTGAAAGCATTGAACAAATCTTACAAGAAAACCAAATCGATGCAGTGCTTCCTACCATGGGCGGACAAACTGCTCTGAACTTATGTAAAGAAGCGGATGAAATTGGTTTATGGAAACAATACAATTGTAGAATGATAGGTGTGGATGTAGCCGCCATTGATTTAGCAGAAGATAGAGAGCAGTTCAGACAATTGATGGTAAAAATTGGAATAGCCGTTGCACCAAGTAGAGTTGCGAATAGTTTTTTAGAAGGAAAAGAGTTTGCACAAGTAATAGGGTTTCCATTAGTAATTCGTCCTTCCTTTACTTTAGGTGGCACCGGTGGAGGATTTGTGCATGACGCTTCTGAATTAGATGCAGCATTAGAGAAAGGTTTAAAGGCCTCTCCTATTCACGAAGTATTAGTAGAGAAAGCAGTATTAGGTTGGAAAGAATATGAATTAGAATTATTAAGAGACCAAGCAGATAACGTAGTAATTATATGTACCGTTGAAAACCTGGATCCAATGGGTGTGCATACAGGAGATTCTATCACCGTAGCGCCTGCTATGACTTTGAGCGATACCTCATTTCAAGACATGCGTAACAAAGCCATGCTGATGATGCGTAGCTTAGGAAATTTTGCAGGAGGATGTAATGTGCAGTTTGCACAAAATCCGGTAACAGAAGAATTAATTGCGGTGGAAATTAATCCAAGGGTATCACGCTCTTCTGCACTTGCTTCGAAAGCCACTGGTTATCCTATTGCAAAAATTGCAGCAAAGCTAGCCATTGGTTATAGATTAGATGAATTAAAAAATCAAATCACACAAACCACTTCTGCCTACTTTGAACCAGCACTAGATTACGTGATTGTAAAAATGCCAAGATGGAATTTTGATAAGTTCAAAGGCGCTAATGATACTTTAGGATTACAAATGAAAAGTGTGGGTGAAGTAATGGCCATTGGAAGAAGCTTTACAGAAGC
>JBAXWU010000109.1:0-4704 GCA_037128235.1 Chitinophagia bacterium
CCTGTGAAAATTTTAAAATCATTCAATAATACTTGACGAATAGATTCTAGTCCGGCTTCCATTTCAAATCCAATCATTAAGCCCTTGCCTCTGACTGCCTTCACGCCTTTAGTATTTTGTAAGGCCTCTATTAAGTATTTTCCTTTTTGGGCAGCGGCTTCTATTAAATTTTCTTTCTCCATTACTTCTAATACTGCCAGTGCTGCTGCGCAGGCCAATGGGTTGCCTCCAAAAGTAGTACCTAATAATCCAAACTTTGCTTTAATAGTGGGTGCAATTAAAATGCCTCCAATAGGAAAGCCATTGCCCATTCCTTTGGCCATTGAATAAATATCGGCATTCACTCCTGCAAAATCATTTGAAAAGAATTTACCAGAACGACCACAACCACATTGCACACTATCGGCTATATAAACGGCACCATGTTTATCGCATAGGGTACGAATAGTTTGTAAAAAAATAGTACTTCCTTCATAGATACCTGCCACTCCTTGAATACCTTCAATAATAACTCCTGCAATTTCATCACCTTGTTTGGCGAAACATTGCGTTAACGCTTCTACGTCGTTAAAGGGTAGGAAAATTATATTTTCTGTTTCATTTACAGGTGCTATTATACTTGAATTATCTGTAGCAGCCACTGCCAAGGAAGTACGACCATGAAATGCTTTTGAAAACGCAATTATTTTTTTTCTGCCCGTATGAAAGGAAGCTAATTTTAATGCATTTTCATTTGCCTCTGCGCCACTATTACAAAGAAATAATTGATAGTCTTGTTTGCCGCTAATTTTATTTAAGGAGGCCGCTAATTCTTCTTGAATGGGCATGATGACTGAATTAGAATAAAAAGCCATTTTATGCAACTGGTCTTCAATACGCTTTACCCAATGAGGATGCGTATGGCCAATGCTAATAACTGCATGGCCTCCATACATATCTAAATATTCGGTACCCTTATCATCCCAGACATGAGATCCTATGGCCTTGGTAATAGCAATAGGTTGTAAAGGATATACTTGAAATAAAGACATCTTATTTATTTTAAAAATTACTTGCTTTTAATTGAATACCTGCTGTTTCTTCTAAGCCCATCATCAAATTCATATTCTGCACAGCCTGACCCACTGCTCCTTTTAATAAATTATCAATAGCGGTATGTACTACTATTTTATTTTCTTTTTGTTCAATATGTATTAAACATTTATTCGTGTTCACTACTTGTTTTAAATCAATGGGGTTTAAGGAAACATGTGTGAAAGGATGACCTGTATAAAATTCAGTATATAATTTATTCAATTCGGCTAGGCCTAATGAAGTTTCTAATGTACTACTTACAAAAATACCTCTGGTGAAATCGCCTCTCCAAGGTACAAAGTGAACAGCTGTATTGTTATTACCTTGCAATTGATGCAAGCTTTGTTTTATTTCATCTAAATGTTGATGCGCTAAAGTTTTATAAGGCTGAATATTATTCGCTCTCCAACTAAAATGACCTGTATTAGATAAACCTTGACCCGCCCCTGTAGAACCTGTAATACCCGTTGTATATACATCCTTCAATAAGCCTTTAGATGCCAAGGGTAATAAGCCTAATTGAATAGCAGTGGCAAAGCAACCAGGGTTGGCAATATTATGAGCGCTTTGAATAGCTGCTTTATTTAATTCTGGCAAGCCGTATATAAAATTTCTTTCTCCTTGTTTTGCCGTACTAGTTAATCTAAAATCTTGTGATAGGTCGATGATTTTTATTTTAGGTGCAATTGCATTCGATGCTAAAAATTTCGCTGCTTCTCCATGTCCTAAACATAAAAACAAAATATCAATATTGTCTTGAAGACTATTGGTGAAAACTAAATCGGTATCGCCTACTAAGTCAGTATGTACCAAGCTCACTAATTGGCCTGCACTACTACTGCTATGCACAAATTGTATGTCAACATGAGCATGATGCAATAATACACGAAGCAATTCACCTCCTGTATAGCCAGCGCCACCCACCATACCAATATTTAGTTTTTGCATCTTTATTATTTTATATTTAATCGATAAATGATTATCGTTTACTTTATCGTTTTCTTTTTTTACTTTACTGTTTAGTTTTCTTTTTTGCTTTACTATTTACTTTTTATTCGCTTCTTTTATCTGATGAAAGATGCTTACCTGATTACCAAATATTTTGGTAAACCCTCTAACATCATTACCCGTCCAAGCTGTATTCATTTCTCCATATTTTCCAAATTGCGCACTCATTAAATCATGGTCAGATTCAATACCAATAATTTGAAAACGATAAGGATGAAGTTGAATAGACACTGTACCTGTTACCTGCGCTTGTGCACTGGTTAAATAAGCTTCTATATCGCGCATCACTGGATCGAGTATTTGACCCTCGTGTAACCAGTTGCCATAAAACTGAGCCAGTTGGTCTTTCCAAGATAACTGCCATTTCGTTAGTACATGTTTCTCTAAAGCATGGTGCGCTTTTAAAATAACCATGGGCCCTGCTGCTTCAAAACCTACACGACCCTTAATACCAATAATAGTATCGCCCACATGAATATCTCTACCAATGCCATAAGCGCCCGCGATAGACTGTATATAATGAATAGCTTCAGTAGGATGCTTAAAGGTTTTATTATTAACCAATATAATTTCTCCTTTTTCAAAACCAATACTCATCTCTTCCTGCTCGCCCTCCTTCGTCATGGGTGTTGGCCATGCCGATTCTGGTAAAATACCTTTCGACTGCAAGGTTTCTTTACCACCAACACTAGTACCCCATAAACCTTTATTAATGGAGTAGGCTGCTTTTTCAAAATTCATTTGAACACCTTTCTCTTTCAAATAAGTAATTTCTGCTTCTCTACTTAATTGTAAATCACGAATAGGTGTTAAAATTTCAACACCTGGTATCATGATTTGAAAAATCATATCAAAACGCACTTGATCATTGCCAGCGCCCGTACTTCCGTGGGCCACTTTATTAGCCCCTAATTTTTTAACATGCGCTGCTATATGTAATGCCTGACTTAAACGCTCTGCACTTACACTTAAAGGATAGGTATTATTTTTTAAAACATTCCCGTAAATTAAATATTTAATAATGCTATCATAATAACCTTTCACAGCATCCACCGTTGTATGCGATTTTACCCCTAAGGCATAAGCATGGGCTTCTATTTTTTTTAATTCATCTTCAGAAAAGCCACCTGTGTTCACTACCACACTATGCACTTCTAAGCCCTTGTCTTCGGTTAAATATTTAACACAATAAGTGGTGTCTAATCCGCCGCTAAAACCTAAAACTACTTTTTCCATTTTCTTAATTATTTTCTAGACCAGTTTAATAATTTACTTTGCTTAATTTTCATAAAGCGTTCGTACAATTTTGAATTATTAGTGAAATCTGCCGCCAGTTCTTCAATAGCTGCTTCCGGTTTTGGTTCATATAACATAGCAGTACACATACAATTCTTTCTATCCTTACTCATTAATATATCATAATTCACACAGCTCTTACAGCCAGCCCAAAATTCTTCATCATCGGTAAGTTCACTATAGGTTACAGGCTCATAGCCTAATTCACTATTAATTTTCATCACCGCTAAACCAGTGGTCAATCCAAATATTTTAGCGGTTGGGTATTTTTCTCTTGATAATTGAAAAATGGTTTGCTTAATTTTTTTAGCAATACCTGTTTTACGAAAAGCAGGCGCTACAATTAAACCACTATTGGCAACAAACTGTCCATGCTGCCAGGCTTCGATATAACAAAAACCTACCCAAGTACCGTCTTCGGTATAGGCAATCACCGATTTACCTTCGTTTATTTTTTTGGCTACATAGTCTGGGCTACGTTTAGCAATACCCGTACCTCTTGCTTTAGCCGAAGATTCCATTTCATCGGTAATGTCATTTGCAAAAGAGGCATCGCCACTATGGGCAACACGTACTATTATTTTCTGTTCCAATTAGCTTTTAAATTTTAGGAAAGTACAATTCTGGCGGAGGATGAATTCTTTTTGGGGTTTTTCCACTGATAGGGGCAAGGGCCAATTGCTCGTCCTATCAGAATCCACGTCGCGGACTCGGTCCATTCAATACAGGAACTGGTGCATTGTAAGCACTCGTTAATAAAATATGTATTTGTTCCTGTTTCATTTATAACTTCCTTTTGTATAGGATTGAGAGAGTAAAAATAGATAATTATATAGACAATATGCCCTCAGCAGGCCTATAATTTACCTATGAAGCCCAAGATGGGCCAATATAAGCGCGAAAATGAATGAGTGTTAGTTTTTTAATAGCTTGATTCATTCGTAATTTTGTACCTAATACAAGTAAAACAAATCTTTATGAAAATGCAATTCACCACTAGCCTAGTTATCGCATCCCTAATTCTTTTATCATGTGGTCAAACAAATGATAAAGCCAACAGAAGTAGTGTAGATAACAATCAAGTGGCTACCATGGATACGACTACAGAAAAAACGTATGCAGTAAGTTTAGTGAATAATAAAAAAGATCCTAGTTGTGGTATGCCAGTAAGTGCCGGCATTAGCGATACAACACATTATGAAAACCTTGTTTTGGGATTTTGTTCTACAGAATGTAAGAATGAATTTTTAAAAAACCCTAAAGCAAATTTAGCAGCAGCCGAACTTAAATAAGTTTAACTAAAAAATAGTAGCTTCTATATAATAC
>JBAXWU010000011.1:0-26541 GCA_037128235.1 Chitinophagia bacterium
AGTCAGCATGTTTGAGCACGAAGTGCGAGTTCTGACTTTTAGTTAGAATTTATGAATTTTAGCGTTAAGTGGCGAACAGAGAAGGATGAAATATAATATACACAGATGAACTCTTAAAATACTCTTTCACCATTCAAATAAGTCTTTAATACTTTCACTTGAAGTATGCTATCAGTAGGTACCTTCATTAAGTCTTTATCTAAAATAATAAAGTCGGCTTTTTTACCTATCTCAATACTACCCACTTGCTTTTCCATACGGTTGGCCTTCGCAGCCCAAATAGTCATACCACGAATGGTTTGCTCACGTGTTAAAGCGTTTTCCATTTGAAAACCTCCTGCAGGAAAACCTTTGCTGTCTTGTCTTGCCACGGCTGCTAAAAATGTTTTAAATGGATTTATTTCTTCCACAGGAAAATCGGTACCCAAGGGTAACCAATTGTTTTGCTCCAATAATTGTTTAAAAGCATACCCTGTTTTCAACCTTTGCTCACCTAGGCGAGTGCCTGCCCAATACATATCGCTAGTAGCATGTGTGGGTTGTACAGAAGGAATAATATTATTATCTCCAAAATAATGAAAGTCTGCTGGGTTTAGTATTTGTGCATGCTCTATTCTCCATCTTTTATCATTCTTACCTTTTAAATATTTAGCATACACTTTTAAAATAGTTCTATTCGCACTATCTCCAATAGCGTGGGTACACATTTGAAAATCGGTATTGATTAATTTAGCTGCCACAGAATCAAAATGCGCAGGACTACTTAATAAAAAACCACCCCAGCCTGGTTTATCTGAATAATGCGCTATCAATGCGGCGCCTCTTGAACCAAGTGCTCCATCACCATACACTTTCACGCCTTTTACTGTTAATTTATCAGTTATGTAACCACCACCTGTAAAATATTTAGAGGTATATGAGCTAGGCTTATCGCTTAACATTACATACAAGCGCATTTTAAGATCATTACTTTTTTGCAAGGCATCTATATAATCAATATCCGCTGGGCTCAAGCCACAGTCGGTAATAGTAGTTAAGCCTGTTGCAAAACAATTTTGCTGTGCGGAAGTCAACCAATCTTTATAATCTGCTTTAGTGGCTTCAGGTATTTTTCTTTTTACCACACCTACTGCATTATCAATTAATAAACCTGTTAATTTCCCGTTCTGCATCGTGAACTGACCTCCTTCAATGGTTTGTCCTGCTTTTACACCAGCTAGTGCTAAAGCAAAATCATTGGCAATACTTGCATGTCCATCTACTCTTTCTAAAATAACAGGTCGGTCTGGAAATAAAATATTTAATTCCGCATTGGTAGGAAATTCTTTACCTGGAAAACGATTTTGATCCCAACCTCTTCCTCTGATCCATCCTTTACCAGGATGCTTTACAGCAAAGGCTTTCACTCTTTCAATAGCTTCTGCCCAACTAGGTACAAACATTAAACCAACTGCATACAACGATTGTCCATAACCCAGAAAATGTGCGTGTGCATCTATAAATCCAGGATAAATAATGGCATTGTTTGCATTCACTATTGAATCGGATTGGTACTCTTTTAAAATAGCATCATTGGTACCAATAGCTACTATTTTACCATCTTGTATAGCCATGGCCTCAGCCATTGTAAATTCATTATTGACGGTATAAATTTGTGCATGATGCACAATTAAATCCACTCTTTGGTTAATGCAAGAACTGCAAAATAATATGATAGCTATGGCAAATACATTACGCATGATAAACTGTTTAGAGAATAAAAATAACTAAAAAATGGGAAGAAAAAATAAATGATACTTGAGACTCAATTCAATCATCTTGTTCAATAGCTTAGTTCAATAGTTCACAAGGCTTAAGGCCGGTATGCTTTTTAAAAGCGGCAGAGAAATGCGAGATAGAAGAATAGCCAAGAAGTGCTGAAACGTCTGTTACACTTAACGATTTTTCATACAACAAATACTTCGCATGCTCCATTCTTTGTTGTTGGTAGAAATCAAATATAGTAGTGCCGTATACTTCTTTAAAGCCTTTCTTTAAATAACATTCATTCATCGCAACTTTACGGCTGAGCTCTTTGATAGTAATAGGGTCGCCAATATGTTGTAATAAAAATTCACGTGCTTGATAGATACTTTCCTTGCCTCTATCGTCTGCTAAAAACTTACAAGTAAACACTACTTCTTTTTCATCGATAATACTTTCTAAACTGTATACCAAGAGTTCATGAATTTTTGCATTCACAAAAATATTTTCCAAAGAACCGCTGTAACTATGATTCAATAAGGCATCTAGCGTATGTCGCTTCTTTATACTTAAAGGAAATGTTTTAGTAAAATTGTCGGTATGTTTAAATGCCAGTAGCTCATCTTTCTTATTATTTGTTTTTACATTGTGTACAAACTGATGCAAAAAAGTAGCTGTAAAATGAAAAGAAAAAACGTCCACCGTTCTCATCGGCCCCATGCAATCTGAAGTAGGTAATTGATTACAACCACCGCAAACCTTATTATCACAGTATCTGTTTCCAGAAATACAAAACCTTAATGCTAAGTAATTTTCCTTGGGCTTTTGGGCGTTGAAGTGATACACAAACATGCCTGTATCTTCCGCTCCCCAGGCCTCCTGCGCCATATACCTTTTAATTTGATATTGGGTAGACCCCGGAATACACTGCTCTTTACTATATAGCAAGGCCATCCCGCTAAAACTAGGGGCTGTATTTTCATGCATTAAGAGTTCCTGTGCCTGTGTCATTAGCACAAAATTAAGGCATAAAGCCTAAAGCAACTATTTAGCCCCCAAATCTGACCCAAAAATGACATAAAAAATAGCCCTTTTTGGAGCCAAAAAACTATGCACAAAACGTCTAAAATGGGGATAACTAAATCGAGCCCAAAACAGGCTTTAAACCCTTAATTATCTTAAGTTTGTATGCATTTGGAATGCATCGAAAAACTAACCAATTTTATTACAATTATGTCCAACGATTTACAGTCAAACGAATCAGCAGAAAATAAGAATTATGGCGCCGACAGTATCCAGGTTTTAGAAGGCTTAGAAGCCGTTAGAAAAAGACCTGCCATGTACATTGGCGATGTAGGCTCTAAAGGACTTCACCATCTTGTATATGAGGTAGTCGATAACTCTATCGATGAGGCCTTAGCGGGTTATTGCTCTCATATCGAAGTAGCCATTCATGAAGATAACTCTATCAGTGTTCAAGATAATGGTCGTGGCATTCCCACAGCCATGCATACCAAAGAGAAGCGTTCGGCCTTAGAAGTAGTAATGACTGTTCTACACGCGGGCGGTAAATTTGATAAAAACACCTATAAAGTTTCGGGTGGTTTGCACGGCGTAGGAGTAAGTTGTGTAAATGCACTAAGCAAAAAATTATTAGTGACGGTTGAAAGAGAAGGGAAAATATTTGAACAAGAATACGCTATCGGTGCCCCTCAATATGCAGTTAGAGAAATTGGTACTAGTGAAAAAACGGGAACTCGTGTGCACTTCTGGCCCGACTTAACCATCTTTCAAGAGTCGGTGTATAAAAGAGAAATTTTAGAAAGTCGTTTACGCGAATTGTCTTACTTGAATAAAAGAATTAATATCAACATTACCGACCTTAGAGAGAAAGACGAAACAGGAAATTTTTATACTAAGAATTTTTATAGCGAAGGTGGTATTGTGGAGTTTGTACAAATGTTAGATAAGAACGGAAATAGAAACCCCATTATCTCACAACCCTTGTATGTAGAAGGTTTAGACGAAGCTTCCAATGTAATGGTAGAAGTAGCCTTAACCTACAACGACGATTTTAAAGAAAACATTTTCTCATACGTAAACAATATTAACACTATTGAAGGTGGTACGCATGTAACGGGTTTTAGAACTGCGCTTACACGTGTGTTTAAAAGTTATGGTGATAAAGAAGGTTTATTTGAAAGAGCTAAAGTCACTGTGGAAGGAGATGATTTCAGAGAAGGTTTAAGTGCTATTATTTCTGTAAAAGTACCTGAACCTCAATTCGAAGGTCAAACAAAAACAAAATTGGGTAATAGTGAAGTGAGTGGTGTAGTGCAAACTACTGTTTCTCGTGTATTAGAAGCTTATTTAGAAGAGAACCCAAAGGAAGCTAAGTATGTTATCTCAAAAATTATTTTAGCAGCCCAAGCGCGTGTAGCAGCGAAAAAAGCACGTGACATGGTACAACGCAAAACAGTACTTACGGGTGGAGGCTTACCTGGTAAATTAGCCGATTGCTCTGATAGAGATCCTGAAAGATGCGAATTATACTTAGTCGAGGGAGATTCTGCAGGTGGAACAGCAAAGCAAGGTCGTGATCGTGGTTACCAAGCTATTTTACCATTACGTGGTAAAATCTTGAACGTAGAAAAAGCAATGGAACATAAAATTTACGAGAATGAGGAAATTCGAAATATGTATACTGCTCTTGGTGTAACAGTGGGCACACCAGAAGATCCTAAAGCCTTAAATATTGTCAAGCTTCGTTATCATAAATTAATTATTATGACCGATGCCGATGTAGATGGATCTCACATTGCTACGCTTATACTTACTTTCATTTTTAGATACATGACCGAGCTTGTTCAAAACGGATACGTCTATATTGCGCAGCCCCCTTTATACTTAGTAAAAAGAGGTAAAGAACAAGAATACGCTTATAGCGAAGAGCAAAGAAAGGCTTTAGTTATAAAATTAGGAGGTGGGAAAGAAGATGCCGTTACTATTCAACGTTATAAAGGTTTAGGAGAAATGAACGCAGACCAATTATGGGAAACCACCATGGATCCAGCGCGCAGAACCCTAAAACAAGTAACTATTGAGAGTGCTGCAGAGGCCGATCGTATCTTCAGTATGCTCATGGGCGACGATGTGGCTCCTAGAAGGGAATTCATTGAAACGCACGCTAAATACGCTAAAATTGATGCGTAACTCCTTGATTTTATACGTTTTTAGGCCATTTTAACAAAAAATCAAGCCTTTCTGTAAATGAATCCCAATAAATAACCTACTTTCAATTAGAAATATTCACTTTAAAATTTATACAAAATGGACACTTCAAAAATGATTAAAGCGTATTGCTTAAAAACAAAAGAAAAAAATGTACCAATGCATGACGCTGTCATCTCAAAAACTGCAAGAGGCGGTTATATGGCAGGTGGTAATGATGGTAAAGGAAATAAAATGGCTGCCATTTTAAGCGAAACAAATGCCCTTAAGGCAATCGCTGATGGTGTTGCTAAAAAAGGATTCTAGTAAACTTGGTTTACAAAAAATCTGAGTAAATTTTCACTCTAATTTATTGCATAAAAAGCCCTTTCGTTCATTCGAGGGGGTTTTTTAGTTCAATAAAGAATTGAAATAAATTTAAACCTGCGCAGGGAAAACGCCCACTTGTATTTTTTCTAGGAGGGTAAAGCAGTGCTGCATTGACTTTACCTCTTTAATAATAAGAATAAAGTTTCTACCCACTTGTTTGAAATGCGCTTTATTCATGTTCTTTTGCGCATAATCTAATAACTGCTTAAAGGTTTCAGATTCAAAATAGGGTGAATCAGGTCTATTGATAAAAAAGCATCTTAAGGTTTCATCTTTTAAAGTCATTTTTTCAAAACCTAACGAAATGGCAATACGTCTGCAACGAATAGTCATAAATAAATCATGCACAGCATTAGGCAGGGGACCAAAACGATCCACTAACTCTGTTTGCATAAGAGCTAGCTCTTCATCATTTTCAGATTGATCCATTCTAGTATACAAGGATAATCGCTCTCCAATATTTTCTACATAAATATCTGGAATCATAATTTCCAAATCGGTATCAATGGTACAATCCTGTACAAAATCGTCTTGCTTACTAATTTCTTCTTCAAATAACTCTTTAAAGTCAGATCGTTTTAATTCACGAACAGCTTCTGCTAAAATTTTCTGGTACATCTCAAAACCAATTTCAGCCATAAAACCACTTTGTTCTCCCCCTAATAAATTACCAGCCCCGCGAATATCTAAATCACGCATGGCTATCTGAAACCCGCTACCCAACTCACTAAACTGCTCTAGGGTTTGTAATCTTTTTCTAGAATCATCGGGCAGGGTGCTCATGGGTGGTGCCAATAAATAACAGAAAGCTTTTTTATTACTACGCCCCACCCTTCCTCTGAGTTGATGTAAATCACTTAATCCAAACTGATGTGCATTGTTGATAATAATCGTATTCACATTGGGAATATCTACCCCGCTTTCTACAATATTGGTACAAACGAGTACATCATATCTTTTTTCAATGAAGTCTAATATTTTTTCTTCTAGCTGATGCCCTTCCAATTGCCCATGCGCATAACCAATACTAATATCTGGACATAGTTTTTGAATCATGGCACACATTTCTGCCAAACCTTGTACTCTGTTATGAATAAAAAATACTTGACCTCCTCTTTCTGTTTCAAAGTAGATAGACTCTCTAATAATATCTTCATGAAAAACTTGCACTTCTGTATGAATAGGTTGTCTATTCGCAGGGGCTGTATTAATAATACTTAAATCGCGTGCGCCCATCAAACTAAAATGTAAGGTTCTAGGAATAGGGGTAGCTGTTAAGGTTAAACAGTCTACGTTCGTTCTTAAGGTTTTTAATTTTTCTTTATGGCCCACTCCAAATTTTTGCTCTTCGTCTATCACCATTAATCCTAAATCTTTGAAATGTACCTCCTTGCCTAATATACCGTGGGTGCCTACTAAAATATCAATTTTCCCTTCTTTTAATCTCTCAATGGTTTCTTTTTTCTGCGCCGATGATTTAAAACGGTTTAGGTAATCAATGGTGACAGGAAAATCTTTTAAACGATCTGCAAAGGTTTTAAAATGCTGAAAAGCTAAAATAGTGGTAGGTACTAAAACGGCTACTTGCTTGCCATCAATGGCTGCCTTGAAAGCCGCTCTCACAGCCACTTCTGTCTTGCCAAAGCCTACATCTCCACAAACTAGTCTATCCATAGGCGCAGGAGCTTCCATGTCTTTTTTGACATCAGCAATAGCCTTGGCTTGGTCAATCGTTTCTTCATAAATAAAGGAGGCTTCCAATTCATGTATCATATAATTGTCAGCAGAAAAAGCAAAACCTACCTGCGCTTTTCTTTGTGCGTATAATTTTATTAAATCAAAAGCTATCAGTTTTACCTTTGCCTTTGTTTTATCTTTTAATTTTACCCAAGCGTCCGATCCTAATTTATTCACCTTCGGAGGTGTGCCTTCCTTACCTGTATATTTAGATATCTTATGCAATGAATTAATATTCACATATAAAATATCACTATCCTTATAAATAATTCTAACCGCTTCTTGCACCTGACCATTCACATCAATTTTTTGCAGCCCACTATACACACCTACTCCATGATCAATATGCGTAACATAATCTCCAGGTTGCAAGTCTCGCAAGGTTCTTAAAGTAATGGCCTTGCTTTTACTATAGGCCTGCTTTACTTTGTATTTATGATAGCGTTGAAAAATTTGGTGGTCGGTATAACAAACTAATTTATGATCATGGTCTATAAAACCTTCATGAATATTTTTGACAATGGGTGTAAACTTAATTTCCGTTTTCAAGTCGGTAAAAATTGCATGTAAACGCTCTAATTGTTTGGCTTGTTCTGCAAAAATGAATAAATGATACCCTTTCTTTTCAAAACCTTGCAAGTTTTCAATTAATAATTGAAACTGTCTATTAAAAGAAGGTTGCACCTGGGTACTAAAAACCAATTTGTCTTTCGAGAGCTGGGATTGAAAACCCCATTCTAATATATTTTTAGAAGCTAGCTGTAATGTAGTAGCAGCAACAGTTTCAAAGTCTTCCAAATGACTTTCTCTTTTATGAGGGTCATTTTCATCAATGCTATTTGCTTTTCCATGGTGTTCAATAAAATCGCCCAAGGCCTCATACTGGTCAGTCCCTTTTTGTGCAATGATATTCCAGTCTCTTAACCAAATCAAAGTATCTTTTGCTAAAAATTCTAATAAGGGTATTTTAATTTTGTCTTCAAATTGCGTAGTCACATTGGGAATAATATTTACTTGCAATAATTTACGCTCACTTAACTGAGTAGCCGGGTCAAAGACTCTAATACTATCCACTTCTTCTCCAAATAATTCTACCCGGTAAGGTTTTTCATTGCCAAAAGAATAAATATCAAATATACCCCCTCGTAATGCAAACTGTCCAGGCTCGTAAACAAAATCGGTCCGTTCAAAACCGTAGTCTACTAATTGCTGCATGAGTCCGTTTAAATCTAAGCTATCATTGGTTTTTATTTGAATAATGTTTTGCTGCAAAGTATTGCGCATAATTACTTTTTCAAATAAAGCTTCAGGGTAAGTGACTAAAATTTTCTTATTACCGCCCATGGATATTTTTGTCAAGGCTTCAGTACGAAGCATTACATGTGAGGGATTTAATAAACTAAAATTATGAGGCGTTTTATAAGAGGAAGGGAAATAAAATAAATCCATGGCCCCTGTCACACTTTCTATGGAATTAAAAAAATAGGCGGCTTCTTCTGCATCATTTAGAACCACTAGATGATTTATTTGATTGGTTTTGGCATGCGTAAAAATAGTCTGTAAAACAAAGGCTGCCGAGGATCCTTGTAAGTTTTGTAAAAAGATTTGAAAGGGCTTTTGTTGCTGCTGGGACATAGCTATACTGTCCGCCAAATTATTTAGGAGGGGGGAATTTTCAAAAGGCTCAAACAGAGATTGCTCATTCATAGATCGCCCTGCAAAGATACATGCAGTTTTTAGAAATAGACTCAAGGATTCTAAGAGATTTTGTCCTTAAAGTTCAACAGTATCTTTATGAGTGTTAAACCACCCTTACAAGTCCAATAAATAAGCCTAGACATAAACTTTTTTCTATACGATTTATCTTTTATTTTTGGTCTTATTAATACAATTATGCAGAATTCATTGTAATTTCATAGCATATTAAAGCCTTAATAATCCTAGCCATTTTGTATGAAGCATTTTCTATTATTTAGTTTTTTATTTTCAATAAGTTTAGTCAGTCATACACAAAATGAAACACAAAAACTAGCATTGTTAAATAGTGCTAAATACTTTGAAATAAAATCAAGAGCTAATTATACGGAAGCCATCATTAAGGCAAAAGAAAATGGATGGCCTATTCGTTACGCTAATAAAAATAATGCGACTGTCAATTTAATTGGCATAGATGCTTTTGGTCAACCCAAATACCTAACTACTTTCGCCGATCCTATTCAAGCCATAACTATTAATGCTAATAAAGTTTGGCCAGGCGGTGGTTTAGGATTTAATTTAACGGGCGCTGCTGATATCATGACCAATAAAATTGGTATTTGGGATGAAGGTGTACCACGTCCAACCCATGTGGAGTTCGGTGGGAAAGTCGTAGAAAAAGACAATGCCACTAAAAATGTAGACCATAGTACACATGTAGCGGGTATTATGTTTAGCAAGGGCGTAAATGCACTTGCGAAAGGAATGGCTTATGGAGTCAAAGGAGCTTATTCCTATGATTGGTTTGATGATGAATCAGAAATGGCAGCAGCAGCAGCGAATGGTTTATTAATATCAAATCATTCTTATGGAAATATTGCAGGTTGGGATTACAATAGCGATTCATCAAGATGGGAATACAACGGAAAATGGAATGAAAAAGAAGATTATAAATTCGGGTATTATGATGATGGCGCGCAAGCCAATGATTCCATTGCTTATAATGCACCTAATTATTTAATTGTAAAGTCGGCAGGCAATGCACGCTCTACCACTGGACCTAAAGTGGGCGATGTTTATTGGAGAAGGGATGAGAAAGGAAAATGGTATAATGCAGGAAACAGACCCGATAGTTTAAGTAGCAACAATTCCTACGAGACACTTCCAATGGATGTGAATGCCAAAAATATTTTAACGGTAGGGGCCGTCACAGGCATTGCTTCAGGATATGCTAAAAAAGAAGATGCTATCATGACAAGTTTTAGTAGTTGGGGACCTACCGACGATGGTCGTATTAAACCCGATATTGTAGCAGATGGGCAATCGGTTTATTCCGCTATTGCTACCACCGACTCCACTTATGGATACTCCAGTGGTACATCTATGTCCTCTCCTGGCGCTGCTGGTTCTTTATTCTTATTACAAGAACTAAGTCAACAAATAGTACCTAATAAATTTATGCGCTCTGCCACCATTAAAGGCTTAGCTATTCATACTGCCAATGAAGCGGGTTTATTCCCTGGCCCTGATTATAAGTTTGGATGGGGCTTACTTAATATTGGTGAAGCCGCTACTGTATTGAGCAATGCACTTACCAATAATAATAGTAACACAAGTGTAGACCTAGTTTATGAAAATGTTTTACAAAATAAAGCTTCTTATTCGGTGAGCGTTACTGCTTCTGGTAATAAACCTTTAAAGGCAACCCTTACTTGGACCGATATTAAAGGTGATATAGAAACTTCTTTAAACGATACCGCTCATCGTTTAGTAAACGATTTAGATTTAAAAATTACCAAGGATAGTATTACTTATTACCCATGGAAATTAAATCCAAAAATTCCCGACAATCCCGCTTCAAGAGAAATTAACTGGGTGGATAATGTTGAAAAAGTAGAAATTGATTCCACCTTAGTGGGTACGAGTTATACCATCACTGTCAATCATAAAAATAATTTAGTAAGGGGGCAACAAGCATACTCTTTAATAGTGAGTGGCGCAGGAGGAACTGCATACTGTTTATCCTCTGCCACTTCTGCTGCAGGTACTAGAATGGATTCCGTTTCGCTTGGTAATAATATCTTTGCTAACACAAGTTCTAAACAATATATCGATAATAGTAATATCATTATTAATGCAGAGCCTAATGGCATTTTACCTATTAATATTAAATTAGGTAGTACAGACGCCTCTGATAATACAAGATTTCTAAAAGTATTTATTGATTATAATAACAATGGTATTTTTGAGGACACGGAAACAGTCTTATCAAGTGCTGCTTTAAAGAATGGAACTTACACGGGTGTGATTAATTTTCCTACAAACTTAGTAATAGGGAAAATTACCAAGCTTAGAATAGTGGTAACAGAAACTGATGCAAGCGCTAATGTAAAAGCTTGCGGTAATTATACAGTGGGTGAAACACAGGACTATACTTTAAAATTTATCAACCCCTCTAATGATTTACAAGTTGCAGAAATTGTAAACCCTATCGCAGGTTTAGCAAAGAGAGATAACCAATACATTACTGCAAAAATTGTTAACCTTGGGTCTACTGCCCAATCTAATTTACCGCTTAGCTTAGTCGTAAAAAAAGGAAGCAGTACTGTTTTATCTATCAACGAAACTTTTACAGGCAGACTAAATGGTCAAGAAAGTATGAACTACACTTTCCAAAAACCTATTAATATTGAAGCCAACCAAGCTTATACATTCACGGCAACTGTTAATCTAGCCAGCGATCAGCAAAAGGCTAATAATAGCATCAATGCCACCATCGTCAGTGCTGCTGAAAATGCTGCTCCTATGGCAACAGCCACAAATTGTAATGGCTCATTAACCTTAACAGTTAATGCCCCAAGCGCTACTGGAAATTATATATGGTATGATACTGCGAGTTTGCAAAACCCCATCGCAGTGGGTGCCAGCCCAAGTGGTAATACTAGTACTAAAAATAAATTATATGTTACACAAGGCTATCAGTCAATTGTAGGACCTTTAACCAACACCACTTTAGGCAGTGGTGGCGGTTACAATAGTTTTTCTGGAAATTTTGTAAAAATAAATGCAACAGGGCCACTCAATATTGAAACTGTAAAATTATATACCGGCTACCCTGGAAAAGTAGATTTTATATTGGCCACTTTTAGTTCTTTTTCAGCCGATGGAACTACCTACTCTTACTTCCCGTTGCAAACTACTTCTTTAAATGTTCCAGCAAGTAGTCCTTCACCCATTGCAGCTAGTTCTTCTGCTGGCACACCCTTGGTAGAAGGTGATACAGGAAGAATTTATGCCTTGAATTTAAAAATTGCACAAGCAGGCGATTATATCATTATCATCAAATGCGATAGTGCTACTGTTTTTAGAAATAATGGTTTAAAGGACCCTACTTATCCCATTGGACCTAATAAAATATTTAGCTATACAGGTAATAGTGTTCAAACAGCCTCTGGAAATTATCAAAATTATTTCTACTTTTTCTACAGTACACAAATTAAAACAAGCGACGCCCAAACTGCTGCTACAGAAGTAACAGTAAAAACTTCTGAGAAACCCAGCTTCCTATTTACAGATACTACTTTAAAAGCTTCTAGCGCTGCTACTTATCAATGGTATTTGAACGACGAAACTATTGTGGGTGCTACCAATCAAAATTATCGACCTACTATAAATGGTATGTATAAAGTAGCTACCAAATTAGCTGCCTGTACTTCTGTATCAGATAGTAGATTAATTATGGTCACAGCTATTGAAGAAGCCCCACCTAAAGAAATTAGTTTAAAAATTAGTTCGGATGATCATATTGAGAATATGATTAAAGGAGCTAGCTTTTATGTACAGTTTAGTAATATTCAAACTGAAGGTATTTCACTCGACATTATAAACTCAATGGGTAACAATGTATTTCATAAAGAAAATTTAGTCAACCAAAGAAGTCCCCAACACATAAATATAAATAACTTTGCAACCGGGGTTTACTTTGTAAAAATTTATGCCAATAAAAAGGTATATGTACAACGAGTATTCATTACCAATAATTAAAATTAACTAATATGGCACTAGAATGGATGGAAGCAGTTCTCACTAAGATTGAGAATGAAACACCCAATACAAAAAGGTTTTATTTTGAAATTCCAAGTTTGGAAAAATTTGATTTTATTCCAGGGCAATTTGTAACATTAGATTTGCCTATTCATGAGCAAAAAAATAAACGCTGGAGAAGTTATTCCATTGCCTCCGCACCTAATGGTACCAATACTTTCGAACTGATTATTGTATTACTAGAAACCGGTTTAGGTACTCCCTATTTATTTAATGAAGCTAAAGTAGGCACCAAGGTAACTTTAAGAGGACCACAAGGCGTATTTGTACTTCCTAAGAATTTCGAACACGATGTTTATTTTGTTTGTACAGGTACAGGAATCGCTCCTTTCAGATCAATGATACGATATATACATGAGCATAAAATTGTACACAATAATATTCACCTCATTTTTGGTTGTCGCAAATTTGAAGATGGTTTATATATAGACGAATTAAAAGAAATTGAAAGCAAAGAACCCGGCTTTCATTTTCACCCATGCTATTCTAGAGAAGCAGAAGTGCCCACTGGCGCCCATAAAGGATATGTACATCCCGTGTACCAAGAATTATTGAAAGAAAATAAAGAGACAGCGCATGTTTGGTTATGCGGTTGGAAAGCCATGATTGATGATGCACGCAAAAATACGGCCGACTTAGGGTTGGATAAAAAGCAAGTGCATTTTGAATCATTTGGATAAAAGCTTCGTCATTCAAAATACTAATTTTTCGCTCGCTCTGCGCAATGCTCGAAAGCTCGCTCAAAATTGTATTTCTGAATGCCTACGCTTTAACAGAAATCCATAATCATTTAGTGCAAACAATCACTAGCGCAATTAATTAATATGCGCTAATACCAATTCTTTTATCTTACTCAAAGCAATACGCTCTTGCAGCATACTATCGCGGTAGCGAATGGTGGCAGTGCCATCTTCTTTGGTTTGATGATCAATAGTGACGCAAAATGGTGTTCCAATAGCATCTTGACGACGGTATCTTTTTCCAATAGCATCCTTCTCTTCATAAAAACAATGAAAATATTTTTTACAATCGTCCATTAACTCTTTAGCGAGTTCAGGTAGGCCATCTTTTTTAGTCAAAGGAAGAATGGCTAATTTATTAGGTGCTAATCTGGCTGGTAAATGAAGTACCACCCTTGAATCGCTACTGCCATCTTCTTTATTGATAGTTTCTTCTTCGTAGGAGTTGGCTAATATCAATAAGAACATTCTATCTAAACCAATAGAGGTTTCAATCACATAAGGCACATAGTGCTGATTAATCTCCGTATCAAAATACTGCATCTTCTTCTTGCTAAACTCCTGATGACGAGTTAAATCAAAATCGGTACGAGAATGAATACCTTCCACTTCTTTAAATCCAAAGGGAAATTCATATTCAATATCTAAAGCAGCATCGGCATAGTGTGCTAATTTAATATGATCGTGAAAGCGGTACTTTTCAGGAGCTATGCCCAAGCTTAAATGCCATTGCATACGCTCGTTTTTCCAATGCTCATACCACTCTTTCTGTGTACCTGGCTTAATAAAGAATTGCATTTCCATTTGTTCAAACTCACGCATTCTAAATATAAACTGACGCGCCACAATTTCATTTCTAAAAGCTTTTCCAGTTTGTGCAATACCAAAAGGAATTTTCATCCTAGCTGTTTTTTGCACATTTAAAAAGTTCACAAAAATTCCTTGTGCCGTTTCTGGTCTTAAATAAATAGTGCTGGCTTCCTCTGCCACCGCTCCTATTTCTGTAGAGAACATTAAATTAAACTGTCTTATCTCTGTCCAGTTACTGGTACCACTTACAGCACAAGTAATTTTATTTTCTTCAATTAACTTTTTTAACCCCTCAAAATCTTCATTGGCTAAGAAGACGTCCATAGCTGCTAGCAATTGATCGGCAGCTTCCTTATTTCCTTTAGCAGTCAATGCTTCGGCATGACCTTCAATTAAGTGATCTACACGGTATCTTTTTTTACTTTCTTTATTATCAATTAAAGGGTCGCTGAAACTATCTACGTGGCCGCTTGCCTTCCAAGTAGTAGGATGCATAAAAATAGCTGCATCAATACCCACAATATTTTCATTTAGCTGGGTCATACTATTCCACCAATAGTCTCTGATATTTTTTTTCAATTGCGCTCCATAGGGGCCGTAATCATAAACAGCACTTAGTCCATCATATATTTCACTACTAGGAAATACGAACCCGTATTCCTTGGCATGGGAAATGATTGCTTGCAACGTGTTATCTGGTTGTACCTTACTCATAGGCTGCAAATATACTGCGAGATTATTTTATGGATGTAATTTTTCATTATTTTGATGCCTAGTAGCATCCCTTAGGGTTTTCTTTTCAATATTTTTCTCTAAAGCTGTGGTCAAATCAACACCCGTTTGGTTGGCCAAGCATATTAATACAAAAAGCACATCTGCCATTTCATCAGCAAGTAAGACTTCCTCTTCTTTATTTTTAAAGGACTGGTCTCCATACTTACGCACTAATATTCTGGACAGCTCTCCCACTTCTTCCATTAAAATACCCAAATTAGTGAGTTCACTAAAGTATTTTATGCCCACTGTTTTTATCCAGTTGTCTACCTTTTCTTGGGCTTCTTGTAATGTTATTTTATTTGCCATTTGAATGCTTTATAAATGTTACTATTTATTATTATTTTACTTCTTACTATTAATCCTGTTAGGGTTTAAATATATTATTCTTTATTTTTTGAATTCACAATAATAGTTACAGGACCGTTATTAACTAAAGCCACTTTCATGTCAGCACCAAAAATACCTGTTTGAATAGGCGCGCCCATATCCGCAGTTAATTTTTTAATCATGGCTTCGTAAAGCGGAATAGAAATATCATGTTTGGCAGCAGCAATATAAGAAGGCCTATTTCCCTTTTTAGTACTTGCATGTAAGGTAAACTGACTTACTAGTAAAATATTACCCCCTATTTCTTTCACGCTCAAATTCATCACCCCCTCGGCGTCATCAAATAGGCGCATTTGGACTATTTTATTGGATAGCCAGTCTACATCCTCCATAGTGTCGGCAGTTTCGATACCCAAAAGCACCATTAAGCCCATTTGGATGGACCCTGCTACCTGCCCATCGATGGAAACACTTGCCTCATTTACTCTTTGAATAACCACTTTCATATTATGACCAATTTCAGCATGAAGATAAACAAAACTATTTTCACTAATTTAGCTGTAATTTCAATCCCTTGAGTAGTTTAAAAAAATTAGCCAGTCAAACCGCATGGTACGGGCTTAGCTCTATAGCAGCTAGGTTTATTAGTTATTTGCTGGTACCCTACCTTACTTATAAGTTTACCGAATCGGCCTACGGTGAAATGTCCATTGTTTATTCCTTTATTCCCTTTTTAAATGTGATCGTTTCCCATGGAATGGAGACTGCTTATTTTAGATTTAGTAGCAAAGAAAATGAAGAAAAAATATACCATACCAGTAGCTTTTCAATGATGATGGTAACGGCAATTGTTTTAATGATACTCATTAAATTCAGCGCCCCCATTTCCGAACTTTTACAAATTACAGCGCATCCAGAATATATTACCCTCATGGCTTGGGTGGTGGGCTTAGATGCTCTTGCCACTATTCCATTTTCAAGATTAAGAATGGAAACTAAGCCTAAAAAATTTGCATTTATAAAAATTGGCGGCATTGTTTTAAATATACTAGCTACCTATTATTTTATAAGTATACTTCCTAATTATATTACCACGCATCCGACTAGCATTTTGACTAGTTGGTATAAACCCGATTGGGCAGTGGGTTATGTTTTACTAGCAGGCATTGTTCAAAACGTTTTTGTTTTATTATTACTGAATAAAGAAATAGGCGCCTTACGTTTTTCTTTTGATTTTGGTTTATGGAAACAAATGATGCTTTATGCTCTTCCATTAATACTTGTGGGTTTTGGAGGTATGGTGAATGAAACATTTGATCGAATTATGTTAGGCTGGTGGGCACCCGGAGGATCCCCTGATGCCAACAAAGCCATTGTAGGCATTTATAGTGCTTGTTATAAATTATCTATTTTAATTACTATTTCAGTGCAAGCTTTTCGCATGGGTGCCGAACCTTTTTTCTTTAAACAATCTACAGAAGCGAATGCCCCAAAAACCTATGCAAGGGTGATGAAATTTTTTGTCATTACATTATGCATTATGTTTTTAATGGTGGTTTTATATTTAGATATTTGGAAAGAATTTATTCGTAATCCCGCCATGTACGTAGGACTTCGCGTAGTGCCTATTTTATTAATAGCCAATATATTTTTAGGGGTTTATTATAATTTAAGTATTTGGTATAAACTTAGCAATAAAACCATGGCAGGCGCTTGGATTACCTTACTAGGTGCCGTTATTACCATTACGATTAACTTTATTGCCATTCCTTATTTTAGTTATATGGCCAGTGCCTGGGCCACTCTAGTTTGTTATGGCACTATGATGTACGTTAGTTATAAATGGGGGCAAAAAGTATACCCTATTCCTTATGCCACTAAAAAACTAATTGCCTATTTTGTCATCACCTTATTACTGTATGGTATTTATTTGTTAGTAGAATGGGTCACAAAAAATAATAGTGCCCGACTTGGTATAGCAAGTTTTGAATTACTTGCCTTTATTTTATTTGTAGCCAGCATAGAAAAAAAAGAATTAAAATTATTGTTACAAAAAAAGACACCAGCAGTAATGTAAGATAAGAGTACTAATTTCTATATGTAAATAGCAACTCAATGAACTAACGAACCAGCCAACCCAACGAACGAACTAACTAACCAACTAAGTGACCAACTAACTAACTCAATAACTCATCAAATAAAACACTTGCTTTTATGGCCGAAGATTTAACCATTACTAAAGGAGATAAAAAAGCGCAGTACGAATCGCTTATCCCACAAATTGAAGCTTTGTTAAGAGGCGAAAATAATTTAATTGCGAACCTTGGAAATATTGCTGCTGCCTTAAAAGAACAATTCAATTGGTTATGGGTGGGTTTTTATTGGATACAGGAAGACGAATTAGTATTGTACCCATTTCAAGGACCCGTTGCTTGCACAAGAATAAAAAAAGGTAGAGGCGTTTGCGGTACTAGTTGGGAGAAAGAAGCTACTATTATAGTAGCTGACGTTGAAAAATTTCCTGGCCATATTGCCTGTAGTAGTAGTTCAAAGTCAGAGATTGTATTACCCGTTTTCAAAGAGGGTAAAATAGTGGGTGTTTTAGATGTAGATAGCAGCGAATTAGCATATTTTGATACAGTGGACCAAGTTTATTTAGAGAAGATTCTGGCACTGATTCCATAGATGATTCCATAGGCTTCCCAAAAATTGAAGATTCATAATAAAAAATAAATTAAGTTTGCACCCCCTAAGCGGATGTGGCGAAATTGGCAGACGCACTAGACTTAGGATCTAGCGCCGTGAGGCGTGTGGGTTCGACCCCCTCCATCCGCACCAAAACAAAAAAGCCCTTCGAGCATTTCGAGGGGCTTTTTTTATATAAATGGCTGTTTTATAGGCGCAAAAACTTACCTTTGCCCCCCTTAAACCTTAGAATTTAATAGAAAAATAATACATATGGCAAGTATAAAAAGAGAGAACATTGGCCTTTTAAATGACAAATTAACGGTAACCCTTACCAAAGAGGACTACTACCCTAGTTTTGAAACAAGTTTAAAAAAGCATGCTAAAACAGCGAATATCCCTGGCTTTAGAAAAGGCATGGTGCCGGCTGGCTTAATTAAAAAAATGTACGGGCAGTCTGTTTTTTCTGACGAAGTACTTAAAAAAGTAGAAGCAGAATTGAATCATTATATCAGCAATGAAAAATTAGAAATTTTTGCGCAACCACTTCCAGTGGAAACGCAAATGCTTCCTTTAGATGTGAACCTACCTACAAATTATGAATTTGCTTTTGAAGTAGGTTTGAAACCTGCTTTTTCACTAAATGTAAAAGACATTAAAGTAAAACGTTACAAAGTAAAAGTAACCGATGAAATGATTCAAAACGAAGTGGAAAGAATTCAAACACGTAATGGTAAAATGACCGACCCTGAAATGGTAGAGTCTGATGAAAACGTAATTAATATCAGTTTTACAGAAACCGATAAAGACGGTAACGAAGTAGAAGGTGGTATATCAAAAGACAATTCTTTACTTATAAAATATTTTGCTGAAAAAGCTAGAAAGCAATTCATGGGTAAAAAGAAGGATGACACGGTGGTGATCCAATTGAGCAAAGCCTTTGAGGACAAGGAATTAGAGATTATTGTGGGTGATTTAGGTATTTCAAAAACGGATGCAGATAAATATTTTAAAATTCTAATCACTAAAGTAGGCTTGGTAGAAAAAGCGGCATTAGATGAAACATTATTCATAGCCACCTACCCTAATGATGCCATCAAAACAGAAGAAGAATTTAGAGCAGCTATCAAAAAAGATATAGAAGGCTATTATGAGCAACAAGCCAAGAATCAAATTCATGATCAAATCTATCATAGCTTAATTGATACTACTAAAATGGAATTTCCAGTGGCCTTCTTAAAGCGTTGGTTACAAAAAGGGGGAGAGAAGCAAAGAACAGAAGAAGAAACAGAAAAAGAATATCCAGTATTCCAAGACCAATTAAAATGGACTTTAATTAATAGCCAACTAACATTAGATCATAAAATTGAAGTTGTAGCAGAAGACTTAAAGAACTTTGCGAAGCAACAATTGATGAGTTATATGGGACCACAGATGGGCGCCTTAGGGGACAATGACAAATGGTTAGAAGACTACGCAGTGAGAATGATGCAGGACAGAAAATTTGTAGAAGATAGTTATCAAAGAATAAGTACCGACAAATTATTTACTGCCATCGAGTCTGAAGTAGAAGCCAAGGATGAAGCGATAGAAGCGGAGAAATTCGCCGATATGCTGAACAATCATAAGCACTAGTCTAGGAATAATTATCTAGTTTATTGATTGTCAATACAATTTGGCTCAAATGGAGGCATTTAGGGACAAAGTTTGGCATCCTTTTTGCACTTCCTTTGGTTACAAGGATTTACCTTTACAAACAGAAAATAGCAATTATGAATTTAGGACAAGAATTTGAGCAGTATGCCATCAAGCATAAGGGTATCAGTAGCAATACTTTACACCAGTATAAAAAAAGTGTAACCAACCTAACTCCTTATATTATTGAAGAGCGCCCTATGAATGTGGCCAGTATGGATGTATTTAGTAGATTAATGATGGACCGCATTATATTTTTAGGCGAAGGCATCAACGATTATGTTGCCAATATTGTAACCGCTCAATTACTTTTTTTAGAAAGTACCGATCGTACCAAGGATATTCAAATGTATATCAATAGCCCAGGCGGAAGCGTATATGCAGGCCTAGGTATTTATGATACCATGCAATTTATTAGCCCCGATGTAGCCACAATATGCACAGGCATGGCAGCTAGTATGGGTGCTATTTTATTATGCGCAGGAGTTGAAGGAAAAAGAACAGCTTTGAAACATAGTAGAATAATGTTACACCAACCTAGCGGTGCTATTGGAGGTCAAGCTTCTGATATTGAAATTACAGCTAGAGAAATAAAGAAATTGAAATTAGAATTGTATGAAGTGATTGCACATCATACCCATAAGGATATGGAAACAGTGGGCAAAGATTGCGATCGTGATTTTTGGATGACCGCTGCAGAAGGAAAAGAATACGGATTGGTAGATGAAGTCTTATTAACCAACCCAAGAAAATTAAAAAAATAAAATTACTGTTCAAATACATTTTATGATAGTCAACAAGAGATATTTAATGGAGGAAGAAGAAGAGCCTAAAGAAGATAAAAAAGAAGAGGCAGCACCTAGTTTTTTAAATAAAAAAATGGAGCATCTTTTTTTTGAAAAAAGAGCTATTTATTTGTGGGGTCCTGTAGATGATAAGTCTGCAAAGGATATCGTTAACAAACTTATTTTACTAGAAGCCGATAAATCAGGTGCTGAAATTAAATTTTATATTAATAGCCCAGGAGGCGTAGTAACAAGTGGTATGGTCATGTATGATACCATTAAATTAATCAAAAGCCCCGTGCATACTATTTGTATGGGTCTTGCTGCTAGTATGGGTTCTATATTACTTAGTGCGGGTGAAAAAGGAAAGCGAACTATATTCCCGCATGGTGAAGTCATGATACATCAACCAAGTATTGGTGGTTATTTTCAAGCCAATAGTACCGACATTGAAATTCACGCTGAACAAATTCGCAAGACAAAAGAATTAGGCGCTAAAATATTAGCTGAGAATTGTGGTAAAACAGTAGCTCAAATTATGAGCGATTTTGATAGAGATTATTGGATGGATGCAAAAGAGGCCATGGCTTATGGTATAGTGGATAAAATCGCCAAACAACTCTAAAATATGAAAATGGCAAAATCTCCCGCTATACATTGTTCATTTTGTGGCCGCAACCGCGACGAAGTAAAAATTCTGATCGCTGGTCAAGACGGACATATTTGTGAAAACTGTATAGAACATGCGCATGAAATTATTGTAAAAGAGTTTCACCAGAAAAAAGCAGAAGGAAAAGCAGGTACCCTAAAAGTACAAAAGCCAATGGCCATTAAAGCCTTTATGGACCAGTACATTATTGGCCAAGATGAAGCAAAGAAAATATTGTGTGTAGCCGTATATAATCACTTTAAGCGTATCAATTTACCTACAACTAATAAAAATGAAGTAGAGATTGAAAAAAGTAATGTGATTATGATTGGCGAAACAGGCACAGGTAAAACCTTATTAGCTAAAACCATTGCAAAATTATTAAATGTACCTTTTGCTATTGTAGACGCTACGGTATTTACAGAAGCGGGTTATGTAGGTGAAGATGTAGAGAGCATGTTAACACGTTTATTACAAAACTGTGACTATGATGTAGAAGCTGCAGAAAGAGGTATTGTATACATAGATGAAATTGATAAAATTGCACGCAAAGGAGACAACGCTTCTATTACCAGAGATGTAAGTGGAGAAGGTGTTCAACAAGGTTTATTAAAAATGTTAGAAGGTACCGATGTACTAGTACCCCCTCAAGGGGGACGTAAACACCCTGAACAAAAAATGATTAAGGTAGATACTAAAAATATATTATTTATTTGCGGTGGTGCTTTTGATGGTATAGATAAAATTATTGCTAGAAGAATTAATACCAACGCCATTGGATTTAGTGTCAATAAAGAAGAACAAGAATTACAAAGAAAGAATTTACTTCGTTTTGTAAATGCACAGGATATTAAATCTTTTGGATTAATTCCTGAGCTACTGGGAAGACTGCCTATTATTACGCATTTAGAACCTTTAGACGCTGTTACTTTAAGAAGCATTTTAACAGAACCTAAAAATGCCTTAATCAAACAATACACTCAACTTTTCGCTATTGAGAAAATAAAATTAACCATTGACAATGAAGTCTATGATTTTGTGGTGGAGAAGGCCATGGAATATAAATTAGGGGCTAGAGGTTTAAGAAGTATTTGCGAAAGCTTATTTACCCAAGCCATGTTTGAAATGCCAGGAACAACTGCTACTGAATTTAATGTAACTATTGACTATGCTAAAAAAATGTTTAATAAAAGCAAGTTAAGCGCTTTAAAAGTAGCTTAACCTTAAAAATAGCTTAGTTCCAAGATTTTAAATTTTATACATAACACCCATAAATATAATTACCATGCAAGAACTAATTGACCGTCTAGTAAAAGAAGCAAACGTAACGCCAGAACAAGCAAAGCAATCTATTGAAACTATTGCTGCTTTTGTAAAAGAAAAATTTCCAATGTTAGGTGGTGCTGTGAATCAAATATTCAAAGCAGCGAAGTAACTATTTCAAGTAATTGGTTTTTATTCACTTATTTGAATACTATTTTGAAGCATTGCAGCCTGCTGCGCAGTCAAATCAAATAAAATGACCAGTTCTTTCCAACCAATATGGCCCCCGTTCTCTTTTCTAATGCGCAGAATTTTTATAATTTCTCTGTCTTGAAATAAGCCAAGCGACTTCCAATTTTCAAAGGACATGGTACTTGCATTAGGTTTACTATTATATATTTTCCCTAATTTTAAATGTGGTTTTAACAAATAAAAATTGGCTTCCTCTAACCCATATACTTTTTTTAGTTGATTCAGTTTTGTAAAGCCCCCTAAATAATTTCTATACCTAATAATATTTTGAATAATAGTTGGATTTAATTTCGTGCTTGCTGCCCACTGCTTCTCATCGGCAAGATTAATATCAATACTCCATTCATTTAAGTTCTTATATGATTTATCATTGACAAGCTCAGTCTTATTAACTATTCTATTATATTCATTGGGGTATTCATTGGGGTATTTTTTTAGATAAGCAGTATTTTTATTTGCATTTCTATCTATATTTTTTTCAAAATTTTTTATGACTATATAAGGAATTAATTGTGCAACTAATTCTTTTTTAAGCCCATAGAGCTTTGCCATATCCTCTTTATGATAAAATCTGCCTCCTTTATTTCTATAACGCAGTAAAGTAGTTACCTGTCTGCTAGGAATACCTATGCGAAGGGCTGTTATGCTATCTATGGTATTGGGGTCGAAATAAAATAAGGGTATTGATTGATTGAATCGAATAGCCGTCTGTTTTCTTGGGAAAAATATACCCATAAGCATAGTGCTAAGTAAAATGAGGCCCAATACCATGATACCCCTTTGCTCTTTTTTGGAAAATATGAAATAGGACTTCCAACCGCTTTGCATAAGTAAGTTTTGCACTAGTTAACCAATATTAAAATGCAAAAGCAGCGTATAAATACTTGATTTTGAAAAAGAAAAAACACTTAAATAAGATAATTAAAAAGTATGTCAACTCCAACTTAGATCGAGAACTGCATACCATCATAGGCCAAATGTATCCCCGCTGGCAGACTAGCTTCCACTTCCTCATGAAGGCCTATTTGATGACTAAAATGAGTGAAATACACTTTGGGTATATGCAAGCTAGACACCAATGCTAAAGCCTGTTCTAAATTATAATGCGTGGGATGTGTTTGTTTTCTTAAAGCGTTTAAAATAAATACCTTTGAGCCTTTAATTTTTTCCATTTCAGTCTCCGGTATAAAATTAGCATCGGTGATATACGTAAAATCGCCGACTCTAAAACCTAGCACGGGCATTTCTCTATGCATGACTTGAATGGGTGTAAATGAAATATCGCCAATAGTGAAAGGGTCCTTATCAATAGTATGTAAAATCATTTCAGGTAAACCTGCATCTTTATCTTTTTCAAAAGCGTAATAGAAATCTCTTTTAATAGCCACTTGCGTTAATGCATTAGCATAAATAGCCATGGACTTTTGGGAAAAAAAATTAAAGGGTCTGATATCATCCAATCCTGCATAATGGTCACGGTGAGGATGGGTAAATACCACTGCATCAATATGCGTTGTGTTGGTTCTAAGCATTTGATACCTGAAATCTGGGGTCGTGTCTATTACAACAGTAGTAGTAGCTGAACTTATTTTAATGCTAGTTCTTAATCTTTTATTTTTAGGGCTAGTGGAAGTACATACTTCACAATCGCATCCAATTAAAGGGACGCCTGTACTTGTTCCTGATCCTAAAATAGTAATATCGAGCAAACTAAATAATTTATGCCGCTGTTAGTTTAAGCCGCTGTTTCTTCTTTGTTAGCCTCTGTTAATGAAAGCTTTTTTACTTCAGTGTATAGCTTTTGAGATTCATGCGTTATTTTATCAAATTGAATATCCAAAACAGGTATTAACTCTAATAATGTATTAATTCTTGCCTCTAGATTCAAGAATTTATTTAAGACCACAATTCTTCTGGCTTCTAATAAGCACCAGCCACTTTGAAAATTGCCACGCTCATAACGCACCACAAATTCTGATTCGCCTAAAATGTCCTCTAATTTGTCTAAAGTTGTTTGGGTCAATTTCATAGTAAGTATTGATTTATAGGATAATACGTTGCTCTCAAAGGTAGTTTTTTGTAGAATTACTGTTTTAAATAAGCACTAGGAGTTATTCACATTTCGTACCTTTGTGAACACAATTTAACTATGGCTTTTACACACCGAAAAATTATAAATGACCCCGTTCATGGTTTTATTACCATCAATGACCCCCTTATATTTGAACTCATCGCGCATCCTTATTATCAAAGGCTGAGAAGAATTCAACAAATGGCTTTAGCTCAGTTAGTGTATCCTGGTGCTGTGCATACACGACTGCATCATTCTTTAGGCGCTTACCATTTAATGTGTATTGCCATTGCAGAATTAAAAGATAAAGGTATCGAGATTACCCCTGAAGAAGCGCAAGCAGTAAAAGCAGCTATTTTATTACACGATATTGGACACGGCCCTTTTTCTCATGCACTTGAAAATGTTTTATTAAAAGCAGTAAGCCATGAGGACCTCTCTTTATTAATCATGCAAAAATTAAATGAAGGCGAGGGGGAAAATTTAAAAGGCAAATTAAGTTTAGCCATTCAAATATTTACCAACCAATATCCTAAAAAGTTTTTACACCAATTAATTAGCTCGCAATTAGATGTAGACCGATTAGACTATCTTTCTCGCGATAGTTTTTTCACAGGTGTGAGCGAAGGTGTGGTGGGTTATGAGCGAATTTTAAAAATGATTACTGTACATAATAATGAATTAGTAGTAGAAGAAAAAGGTATTAATAGTGTAGAAAAATTTCTTCTTTCAAGACGACTTATGTACTGGCAGGTATACCAACACAAAACAGTTATTGCTTCAGAAAATATGTTAGTTAAAATTGTAGAACGTGCCCAATACTTATACCAACAAAAAGACCAGGCCGTAAAAATTTCTGAGGTTTTAGATTATTTCTTGGGAGAGTTTAGCGGACAATTGAAGGATATTAATTTGGATTTTTACTGCCAATTGGACGATACCGATATATTATTCGCCATCAAGCAGTGGCAGCACCATAGCGACCCGGTTTTATCTTTATTATGCCGAAGACTGATGACTAGAAAAGGCTTTAAGTGCATCATGCAATCAGACCCTATTTCAAAGCAAGAATGGGACAGCGCCTATGCACAAACCAAGGCAGCCTTTCCTATGAACGATACCGAATTATCTTATTTATGTTTTAAGGGCACTGCCTCTAATACTTTGTATAAAGAAGATGTAGAAACCATTAAAATATTACTTAAATCAGGCGAAGTAAGTAGTATTTCTAAAATACAAGATACCATCATTAATGAAAGTCTTTCAGCGCCCGTTAAAAAATTTTATATTTGCTTATTAAAGGCATAACCCCTCATTTAAATAAAACCCTATGCTTTCATTTACCGCCCAACAGATTGCTTTACTTATTCTAGGAAAAATGGAAGGAGACGCGGCTGCTGTGGTAACACAATTTGGTAAAATCGAATCGGCCATGCCGGGGGAAATTTCTTTTTTAGCCAATCCAAAATATGAGGACTTTCTTTATACCACAAAGGCTTCCGTTATTATTGTAAATGAATCACTGGTTCTAAAAAAGAAGATAGCTGCCACAATTATTAGAGTGCCCGATGCCTATGCTGCTTTTGCTACTTTATTAACGAAGTACCA
>JBAXWU010000110.1:0-4689 GCA_037128235.1 Chitinophagia bacterium
GTCTAGGAGCTTCTTTTTTATCTGGTGATATAATCACCACCACGGGTGGTATAACTTTTGAACAACCTGTCAATTTTACAGGAAAACCTTTTTTTAATGCTAGTTATAATAGTTCACGGATAAATAATGCAGATATTTCTTTTTTAAAGGATGTTAATGGTGCGGGCGGTGTTTCCCTTGAAGCCACTGGGAAAATTCTTTTTAATGCAAATATTGGATTATTAAATCCTCTTTCGACCATTGAAATTGTTAACGCTAAATACACCAATTCCCTTGATCTCGTTGCAGTCCAATTTAATAGTCTTACGAGTCAAGTTCTTAACGCTAATAAAGTTTTATTGACTAATGCAACAGGCACTATAATTTTTAAGGGTAAGACAAATATAATTGATACATTTACAACTGTTTCTAATTCCTATAATGTTAATCTTGAATCTGAGCTTACAGTTGGTTCAAATGCTAATTTTCTCAATAATGGTAATGTTACATTTTTAGGAAATACAACCTTTTTGGGATCAGCATTTTTCAATAACTCTAGTTTTTTGAATTTAAAAGGCAGCAAGATTAGTGCTGTTGGCCCTCTTAATGTTCAATCTAAGATAAATCTTTTTAGTTCTCTTGATCTTTATCTTGGGTCTGCAGGAAACACTTTTGGCGGTGCTGTTTCTTCATTATCCGGAATATCTTTAAATCTTAATAACGGAAGTAGTCTTGTACTTACGGCGCATTCACCCCAATTTTCTGGTACAATAGTCATCCAAGGAAATTCTTCTTCTGTCTCAACTTTGCAATTAAATGGTTCTTATTCAAAAGCTACAATTTCTTTAAGTGGTGGTAAACTTATTGGTACCGGCACGGTTAAAGTTGTTCAGAATGTTTTAGGGGGCACATTTAGTCCTGGTGCTCCAGTAGGAACTTTTACCATAAGTAATGATCTAACTTTTTCATCAACTAACATTTTTTCAACTCAGATCAATGGGGCGACTGTTGGTTCTTTTGGTCAACTTAGCGTTGCTGGGTTAGTTAGCCTAAATAGTGCAAGTTTAAATATTCCGGCTGCTTCTAATCTTTCTGTTGGTCAGAAACTTATGATTATTAATAATGGGGCTTCCAGTTCTATTAGTGGTCAGTTTCAAGGTTTGGTTGAAGGGGCGTCTATTGCTGTGGGTGCAGTAACTTTTAGCATTAGCTATAAAGGGGGCACTGGTAATGATGTAGTTCTAACCGTAACTAATGTGGTTATTCCTCCCCCACCTCCGACTTACTATGCGATTGGAGTTGATTATGGTGGCGGGTCTGTTGTTCAAATTAATTATGCCAATGGCACTAATCTTTCTTTCTTTGCTTATAGCCCTGCATATACCGGTGGTGTTCGTGTTGCCTTAGGTGATGTTAACGGCGATGGTTATAATGATTTGATTACTGGAACGGGTGTGGGTGGTGGGCCTCATATTAAGGTATTTAATTTAATATCAGGGCGACCAGTAGAAATGGTGAGTTTCTTTGCTTTCGAACCGAATTTTATGGGTGGGGTATATGTAGCTTCAGGTGATATAAATGGTGATGGATTTGACGATATTATCATTGGCGCAGGGGCAGGTGGTGGGCCTAGAGTTAAGGTTATAAGAGGCGGTTCTGGCTATTCCATGAATTCTGCAATCCCTCTTATGGATATTTTTGCTTTTGATCCTAGTTTTACTGGTGGGGTTAGGGTTGCTGCTGGGAATAGGGACAATGTAGCTGGAGAAGAAGTAATTACTGCTGCTGGCTATGGTGGTGGGCCTAATATTAGATCATTTAGCGCTGTTGGCCAAGTGATTGATAACTTCTTTGCCTTTAACACTAACATCAACACTGGAATTTTTGTTGGTGCGGGTTATGTGGATGGTGATGGTATTGCTGATATCATTGCGGGTACCGGATTAGGTACTCCAACTCAAATCGCGGCTTTCTATTCCAATGGGGCTAGACCTGTTGCAGTGCCGTTTACTAGTGGTTTTATGGGTGGTGCTAGCGTAGGTGTTGCAGTAAATTCTTCTGGACAACAGGTTTTTGCAGCAGCTACCGGGCCAGGCGGATCTCCTGTGGTTTGCCTTTTGAATAACTCCCTGGCTACCGTCGATTCATTCTTTGCGATCAATCCGTTGTTTAGTGGTGGATTGTTTTTGAATACTTCACTTTAATCAAAATGGGATAATTTTATTAAATATTTTCTTTAGAACATAGTTTAAAGGGTTCGATTCTTTTTTGAGTGTTTTTATAAATGCATGGTTTTTAAAGTTATTAGCAATTTTTTTGATTAATTACAGAAACTCATTTTATTTCCCGCTTCAAACTTCTCATAGATTTTGCACATAAGGTTTTTAGGGTGTAAATAATTATTGAGTACTTATGTGATTGAACACAGCCATTACATGATCTTTTGATTATGAAATGAAGGGTACCAAGAAAAAGTCTTCCAAGGTCAGGAAGCTTAAGGATTAAAGGAGTTTGAAATGTTAAAACCTTGGCTGAAATCTTTCAAAAATATATTTAAGACTAATGCTTCTGATAAGTTCATAAAAAAACCACAAAAAAGGCGCACACCTTTAGAATTAATGAGCCTTGAAGAAAGATTAAATTTATCCACTGTTTTTATAAGTTACAGTTCAGGTGTTTTAACCTTAAATACTGAATTAGAACCTACAGATTCTTTCGGACCGAATTCTTCTTATACAGCTTTCCAGTCTACAGGTTCAGAAGATAATATTCTTAATTTTATTGCTCCTAATACTACTCCAAGTGAGTTTACGCTTTTTAAAAATGCTCTTATTAATCCAGTTAATCCTGGGGCTTTTGTTCTTGATCCCGGTTCTCTTGGGTCGACTTCGGTTCAAATAATTACTACAAACCTTCCAGGTTTTAGTAAAATTGTTTTTCAAGGTTCTGAAGGTAACAATGACCTTATTCTTGGCAGCATAGATGGCAATGTTATCGGTGATACTGATACTGCTTTTCCAAATTTTAGTTTTGAAGTGGATGATTTGTCAACAATTGGTGGTTTCTCAGGCGGGATTGATACTCTTCAAATAGATGGGGTTATTAGCCTTAAAGGTGATGGTTTTTTTACAACTGATTTTTTAAAATCAGATATGCCTAATGCTAATTTGGAAACCTTGAGTTTTGGTTCTTCCGGATCTATTATTTCTGTTGGTTCAGGTGGTGTTCGCTTGGTTGCAGATGGCGCTCAGGCCTCCAATATTCAAATGGATCTTGGTTCTTTTATTGATATTGGTTCTGGAAGTGTTTATTTAAGATCTGGAACTACAGGCAATATAAATCTTAATGGTAATGCAATAACTACAATTGGTGGGTCGGTTGATTTAGCGACTAATGTTATTTTGCAATCTTCAACGTCTATAAATACTGGTTTGGGAGATTTAAGTACAAGTATTGATTTTAGAGGTACTATCCAAGGTACAATTGGTTCGGGCCAAGATCTTAACCTTGACACCACAGGAAAAATTACTATTTCGGGTGCTGCAGGTGATATTAATTTACCATTAGGATCTATTCGTATTGGTTCGAGTAAGCCTAATAATGGTCCAAGTAGCCTTAATTATGTTAATAGTTTTGTATTCAATAACTTATATGCTAAGTCTCTTAGTTCCGTCACTTTTGGTGCATTTCAAAGTAATGGTATTATTAATTTAAATTATATTGATGGATTGAATATAAAAACTTCTGATTCTCTCGAGGGAACTATTACCCTTGGATCAAGCTCAGTAAATGGTTCTTCAATTACTACTTCAAATAACGGCTCTGTAAACATTAATAATGCAGCATTATTGCAAATATATGGTGGTTTATCTCTTGACGGGGCATTCAATCAATCTGGAACTGGGCTTGTTTCACTTGGGTCTTCAAGTATTAATATTTTTTCTGTTACTACAACATCAGATTTAATTAGTTTTATTGCTCCTATAACTCTTAATCAGGCACAAAATATTTCTTCAAACGCCTTAGGTGTTTTGGGTGCGGGGGCTAATATAAGTTTTGCTTCCACTCTTGATGGGTTTTTCTCCTTAAATTTGACCGCTGGAACTGGGAATATAATGTTCTCTAATAAAATTGGATCTTCTGCAGCCCTTAGTTCTATACTTGTTTTAAATGTAAATAAGTTTAATGCTTTAAGAAGTATAAATGCAGATTCTTTGACCATCACCCAGGCTAATAATTCTGTATCATTTAATAATTTTCCTGGAGATATTGATAGTTATAGTAACAAAAGTGGCTTATCTATTACTACTTTTGGTTCTCAGGGGGAGGTTAATTTTTATCAGCCTGTAAATTGTTTTAATAATGCAATAATTAATATTAATAGTTCGGGTTTTCTTAATTTGTATCCTAGTGCAAATTTATCTGTTGAAACAGGGTCTATGGTTTTGGGTGGTTCCGGGGGTGGTAGTGTTAATCTTTATTCTAACATTTCTTCAACAAATAAGGTTGGAACTGGAAATATTACTTTTACTAATCCTGTTATTCTTTTCGCTGATGTTGCGCTTACTACAACTGATGGTACTGTTTCGTTTGCGAATACTGTTAATAGTAATCCTTCAGCAACTCTTAGAAGCCTTACTCTTCAAGATTCACTTAATCTAGGTAAGTTTCTTTTTTCAAAGTCGGTTGGTTTAACTACTCCTTTAAATA
>JBAXWU010000111.1:0-4640 GCA_037128235.1 Chitinophagia bacterium
TTTGGGATGAAGCAGATGTGGAAACTCCAGATGGTAAAACAACAAAGTTCCAATGGATGGACGCTTTTAGATTTGAAAATGGAAAAATTGTTTATTTTAATGGATTTGTAAAATCTCCAAAATAATAAATTGTAGATAACATAAATTTTTAAGTTTTCAGAAATACAACAGAGTCCCGCTCCGAGCAATTGGAGCGGGACTCTGTTATTATGTAAGGTTAGGAAGTTTGTAAGATATCGTTTTGAATGTCTTTTTCTACTCTATTTAAATAGGTAATTCTTTTTTCGGGAGACACAAATGGTACACTCCAAAATTGGCGCGTTTTTGTTTTAAACCATCCGAATACAAATGAATACACGCCCATAATGAGCCTCAATTTTACTGAATTAAGGTATAAAAATAATACGGGTAATCCAGGGGCTCCATGTGTAAGATAGGTTCTAACTTTTTTATGACTAAGTAATGGCTTTGGATAACCATATAGTTTTGAAATAGGTATAAAATTATAAGCAAAACCAGGGGTAAAAATTTGGTCAAAAAAAGATTCCAAAGCAGGTGTTGTTCTGAACCACCAAATGGGTGATATAATGTAAATCCTATCAGTCCAAGTGATAAGTTCTTTATACTCTTTGATTTTATCTTCCCCGAAATTAAAATTAGTATTTTCTTGGTAAAGGTCTATAACATGAACTGTTTCATTTTTTGAAACTAGGGTAGTTTTAATAGTATTAAAAATACCATTGTGACAAAAACTTGCTTTATCTGGGTGTGCTATTATTATTAAGTTATTCAAAATTGTAATTTTTATAATTTATTAAATGTAAAGTTATAATAATTTTTAAATAGAAAAGAAAAATATCAAAGACCCCCATTTTAACATAAGTCCTTGTTTTTCAATAGTTGGATTGAATTGTAAAATGAGGCCTACCAATTAAGGAGCTTCATAGATAAAAAATAGGTGGTGGATCATGGTTAGTTATCTGCTGGTATCGAGTCAATAATGTGGAGCTTTTAGTAATAATTTTAAATATTTTAATTAACAAACTTGTTAATTAATTGTAAATACCCCTTTTATAAAAACTTTTTCACTCTTTTAGATGTTTATCGTATTAAACAAATCAATTATTATGAAAATGAAATTTTTATTGACGATGCTAATCGGAGGTATTATCTCTGCATCAGCTCAAAAAACAGTTGTAGATGTAGCAGTAGGTTCTTCTGCCCACACAACTTTAGTGGCTGCTGTAAAAGCTGCTGATTTAGTAGCTACTTTACAAAGTGCAGGTCCTTTCACAGTATTTGCACCAACAAATGATGCATTTGCTAAATTACCAAAAGGAACTGTAGAAAGTCTTTTAAAACCAGAGAACAAAGCTACGTTAGCTAAGATTTTGACGTATCACGTTGTAGCTGGTAATTTAGATGCAACTGCTGTTTTAAAGGCTATTAAAGATGGTAATGGAAAAGTTACCTTGAAAGCAGTAAGTGGTGGAACATTAACCGCTTCTCTAAAAGGTGGTAAGGTTATTTTAACAGATGAAAAAGGTGGAATGGCTACTGTTACTGCTACAGATTTGAAAGCAGGAAATGGTGTTGTACACGTTATTGATGCTGTTTTGTTACCTAAATAGTTTTCTACAAATTGAATTTTTAGTAAGGGCCCTTAGAAATAAGGGCCCTTTTTTATTAACTAGAAACAATTGGATCAGGTAAGCTCTAAGTTCTTCAAATTTTAATTAGAGTTTATTTAAGGTAATTATTATGTTGAACGTTTAGGACATATTTGATATATTTTAATGGACAGAATTGTTAATCCTTTGTAAATAGCCATTAGTATATAAAGTTTATACTCCCTTATTTTATTAATATAAAGACAAATGGGTTAACTTACAATTAGTTAAATAATTATTCTACCTTGCACCAAAAAATAAATATGTTAAAAAAGTTTACATTATCTGATTATCTCATGCTAACATCGGCCTTCTTGTCTCTAGTATTCTCTGAATACTTATGGTTTAAAGGAGAAAGAGAAGCGGGTCTTTTTATTGGTTTGTGGGTACCCTCAATTTTAGGGTTCGCTGTACTTTTGAAATTAATAAATAATCAAAAATGATTGAAATTATACCCTATTTCGCAGCACTAATTACTATTTTATTTGGTGTAGCATTTATTCTAGCTCTGAATAAATTTAGAGGCGAAAAATAAGGGCCAAAATATACAGCATGAATAATTTATTACAAATAGCTGGCAAATATTTTGACAGTTATTTTAATTCTAAAAATGTACGAAAAGTAGAATTATTAATTCTTCGAGTTGCAGTATTTGCCTTCATCCTACATTTAATTGTTATTTTTTTAGGAAATAATTTTATTTATTTCAAAAATCTTCAACATAGCTATTTAAAAGCAATATATACCCCCTTTAGTTTTATATTATTTTATGAGGTATTTCTACTTGTCATTATTATTCCAAAGTCTATATCTGAATTTGTAGGTAAGCAGTTTGAAGTAATTACTTTAATTACTTTGAGAGGTTTTTTTCATGATATAGCAGCACTTGATTTAAAAAACTTTATAAATATTAATAATCCTGAGTTTATTAGTTTACTATATGACTTATTGGCATCATTGTTTATGCTAAGCCTTACTATTTTGTATTACAAAATTTACCAAAATAATCGTAAATCAGAATTTGTTAATGAGCTTAATGATTTTATTAACATTAAAAAATTAGTATCGTTGAGTATGATATTAATTCTAATGTTACTAAGCATAAGTAGTTTTTATAGCTGGGGAACAGAGATGCTTCAAGCATTACAATTAAATCAAAATTACCCTAATCCAAATACTGTATTTTACGCAGATTTCTTCTCCATTATGATTTTTGTGGACGTATTGCTACTTATCATTTCCTTTATTTATCATTTTTCCTTTTTTACTATTTTCAGAAATGCAAGTTTTATTATTACAACTATTTTAATTAGAATGTCATTAACTATAGAAAAGCCAATGAATTATATAATCATTTTGATTGGCTTTTTATTTTCAATCATATCTTTCTATTTATATAGCTTAAGAAATACCAATAATAAGTCGGTAGAATAATGAATATTATATTATTTGATGGTGTATGTAATTTGTGTAACAATACAGTTTCATTTTTAATCAAATACGATAAAAATAATATTTTCAAATTTGCAGCAACTCAAACAAAGGCAGGTGAGGATATTATACGCCAATTTAGTATTTTGAATGAGGGAAAATCGGTTATCTATATAAAGGACGGAATTGTATTTTATAAATCAGACGCCATTATTGAAATAGCAAAACAAGTTAATGGTTGGCCACATATTTTCAAATATGGTTTCCTTTTCCCAAAATTTTTAAGAGATGGGATTTATTCTCTAATTGCAAAAAATAGATATTTTTTATTTGGCAAAAAAGAAACTTGCATGGTTCCTACTGAAGAGGACCGAAATAGATTCTTATAATGTAGATTCTTATAATGAAAGAGGTGGCACTAGAATTTACTTGACCACCATACCCACAAAATTAAAATAGGTTGCCCTACCCATAAGCGCAAGTATGATAATACGGGCGTAATGGTGAATGACCCTAGCGTAAAATTGCCTTTTTGAATAAAATAAACATGGGCTGGAATAAAAGCAATTAACATAATAATGATACCCTTGACTGCTAAGGAGCGAGTAGCCTTAGGTATTAATAGTAATGCTAATAGTATCTCAGCTATACCAGATACTATATTTATTTCTTTGGCCCAGGCAGCCAAGTAAGGCGGTATAATAGGTAGATAAAAAGAGGGGTTGGCAAAGTGATTATACCCTGCAAAAAGGTAAAAGACTATTAAAAAAAAGAAAAGTATTTGTTTGACAAGTTTTATTTGCATCCCTGAATGTTTATAAAATTTACTTAAAATAGAGCTTGAATTTAATTTGAATTTCGTTGTCAGCTTTCACAAATAATAAGGAGGGTCGTTGGACTTTAAAATCTTCCAATAAAATAGGAAATATTCCTTCAAAAAATAAATTGCCTTCTTTATCACTTTGCTTAGCATTAAAGGAAATTGGTTTGGTCACTCCATGAAATTGAAGTTGCCCGTTCACCAACAAGTCATTTTGATTATATACAATACTTGTACTATTGAATATGATATTTGGATAAGTAAGGGCGTCTAGCACTTCAATCATATGACTATCTCTATTGGACAATCCACTGTTGAAACTACTCACTTTGGTAGAAATAGCAATTTTAGTAATTTTATTAGTTGGACTTGCATTTTCCCAATTTACTTGAATTTTTAATTTATCAGAAACACCATCCCATTCATGCAGCTTATGTCGCATGTGGTAAGTAATAGTACTTTTTTCAACCAAGGGCTGTTGTATTGGTTGAAGACTATACAAAAAGGGCGATATGAACATTAAAAAAAAGGTTATCATAGTATATATTTTAAAATTTTATAACAATCATTGAGGTTGCCATACTAGCAAATGTAGTATAGGCTGCTGCTCTATGCCATGGCTTTAAGGAAGGATCATTTTTAATACTATTGCCTAAGATATTAGTAGCAATCATACCTGTCAGATGAACTACAGCTAGCCATTTATGAATACGCATTGA
>JBAXWU010000112.1:0-4572 GCA_037128235.1 Chitinophagia bacterium
CCCTGTGCTAGGCGGTAATTATGAAGTCATTCATCATACCCAATTTTTACAAGAATTGATAGAGCAAGGCAAAATTAAAATTACCGATAGCAATGAATGGAAAGGAAAGTCTATTACTTACCACGATAGTTGTTATTTAGGTAGGGCCAATGAAATATACGAAGCCCCTAGAAAAGTATTAGAGAGTTTAGATATGGAATTAAGAGAAATGAAAAGATGTAAGTCCAAGGGGCTTTGTTGTGGCGCTGGTGGAGCGCAAATGTTTAAAGAAGAAGAGAAAGGAGATAAGAGAGTGAATATGGAAAGAGCAGATGAAGCCATTGAAACCAAGTCCGATTTTGTAGCTAGCGCCTGCCCTTTTTGCAATACCATGTTAACAGATGGTATTAAAAATAGAAACGAAGAAGTGAATACAGAAGTATTAGATATTGCCGAAATGATTGCAAAAGCAATACAATAGGATGCAATTGATTTTAAATAAATTAAAAAATGCCTGTAAATAATAATAATGACCGTTGATTTAAAGACCATACTACCTCAAAATTTTCATCCACTGTCAAAGACATGGATATATCAGAGTAATAGAACTTTTACCCTGCCAGAACTATTTCAAGCAGAAGAAATACTAGAAGCATTTACCGATAATTGGAAAAGCCATGGCGCAGCGGTGAAGGGCTTTTCCACTATATTATATGGTCAGTTCATTGTGATAATGGCCGACGAGTCACAAACTGGCGTGGGTGGTTGTAGTACCGATAGTTCGGTGCATATTATAAAGCAAATTGAAGTAATGAACAATGTACAAATGTTCAATCGTGAACTATTAGCATTTTGGGTAAAAGAAAAAGTACAAACTATTCCTCTTGCACAAGTAGGTTACGCTTTAGAAAATGGCATTTTAACTAAAGACACTTTATACTTTAATAATTTAGTAGCTAATAAAGCCGCTATGGAAAAAGACTGGTTGCAACCAATTTCCGAAAGTTGGTTGGCTAAGAAATACATAAACTAGTATTTAAATAAAATACTTTTATATTGATACACAAAAAAAGCCCTCTGCAAATTAGAGGGCTTTTTTATATTAAAACTCTTAATTAAAGAACGTAATCTCTATTTGATAACTGCCTTAAGCGCTTTCACTAAATCATCCCCTCTTAAGTCTCTGCCAATAATAACGCCATTAGGATCAATTAAAAAACTAGCAGGAATACTTTGAATACCAAATTGAACAGCTACTTCATTATTCCAGTATTTTAAATCACTTACATGTGCCCAACTAAGGCCATCTTTTTTAATAGCTTCTAACCATCTTGGTTTGTCTTGATCTAAAGAAACACCCAATACGGTGAAATTTTTATTCTTAAACGCATTATACGTTTTTACCACATTCGGGTTTTCTGCACGACAAGGGCCACACCAGCTAGCCCAAAAATCAACTAGTACATATTTGCCTCTTAATGAAGACAATTTAAATGGCTTTCCATTGACATCGTTTTGGGTAAACTCAGGTAATACCGTTCCAATTTTACCTACACCTACTGTTTGTAAAGTTTTCTCAATCACGTCTGCAAAAGTTCCTTTCTTAGCATCACCTTCTAAAACAGCGTAATAATCAGGTAAGGTTTCCTTTACAGCGGGAAATATATTTGCCATTTGAAATAAGAAAAAAGTAGAAACTGGAGACTGATTATTTACTTTACTAACACTAACATACTCGTCAATAATAGCTTTTGATTGCAATTCCGATTGCTTGCTAATAGAATCTTTCTTAGTAGCATCTTTTTCTGCCTGTGCTGCTCCTAAGCTACCAAAATAAGCAGACATCAAAGGATCCAATTTTTTCATGTAAGATTGATATACATCTTGACTTGGAGAACCTTGGTATACTATTTCTTTAGGGGCATTCGCGTCTCCCTCCATAGTAAGCTTATCATTTCCAACAAATAAAGGAATCTGTGTTTTAGTACCTTTAAAGGAAACTACATAAATACCTGTGTTGGCTATTGTTGTTTTTAATTCGAACTTGCCGCCTACTACATTAGCCGTTGCTACTTCTTTATTAGCCATGCCATCTAATAGGGTTACTACAGTTTGGTCTACTACATTTTTTATGTTCCCTGTAATTTCTAAAGACTGCGCACTTAAATTCATGCTGCAAAATGCAAGCATAGATAAGGCTACTATTTTTTTGATCATTGTATTCATATTAATGTATTGAAAGATTAATTTATTCAGTTAAGATATCAAAGATAAGCATTAAAATTTAGGGCTTATGCCTTTGGGCTAAAACCTTTGCTACATCAGCCAATGCATAGCCCTTAGACTGTAAAAGTATCATGTAGTGAAACAACAAGTCGGCCGATTCGTCTAAGAATAACTGCTCGTTATTGTCCTTAGCCTCAATGACCATTTCTACTGCTTCCTCCCCTACTTTCTGGGCTATTTTATTAATACCCTTTGCAAATAAACTAGCTACATAAGAGCTTGATGGATCTGCATTTTTTCTATTTGCAATTATCTGTTCTAATTGATTTAAAAAAGCGGTACCATTATTATTGTCCTCTCCCCAGCAAGTGTCAGTTCCCATATGACAAACAGGACCTTCAGGACTTGCTTGAATTAATAAACTATCTTCATCACAATCTACAGCCATACTTATATAATTCAAGAAATTACCACTCTCTTCCCCCTTTGTCCATAATCTTTTTTTAGAACGGCTATAAAAAGTGACTTTACCTTCAGCAATAGTAGCATCTATTGCTGCTTGATTCATAAAGCCCAGCATTAAAACATTTTTAGTGTTTGCGTCTTGCACTATGGCTGGCACAAGGCCGTCTGCATATTTTGTGAAATTGATATTCATAGTTCGTAGTATAATTAGTTATTTATTATTTTCTTATTCGTTATTATTATTATTTTATTTATTCTCTTTATTCTTATTATTTTTTTCTAGTTTTTATTTAAAACTTACTATTTTATTTTTAAGTAGTTTATTAAATTCTCACCGCAATCCCTTTTTCGTTTAAATATTTTTTTAATTTAGGGATAGCTACTTCTTTATAATGAAATATACTAGCAGCCAATGCGGCATCAGCCTTGCCTGTAGTAAACACATCATAAAAATGAGCTTCATTGCCTCCACCACCCGATGCAATAATAGGAACAGCTAAGGCTGAAGATAAAGCTGCCGTAATATCCAAGGCAAAGCCTTGTTTAGTACCATCATGGTTCATAGAAGTTAATAAAATTTCACCTACCCCTAAATCCACTGCTTGTTTTGCCCAATCCATTGTTAGTGTATTGGTTTTTTCTCTGCCTCCCTTTAAATATACATACCAATTGCCATCGGCTTCTAGTTTTGTATCAATAGCCAATACCACACACTGACTCCCAAAGTTTTTGGCAAAACGATTTATGATTGCAGGGTTTTGAAAGGCCGCTGTATTGATAGAAATTTTATCTGCTCCATTTTGTAATAAAATGCTCACATCTTCTTCTGTTTGGATACCTCCACCCACTGTAAAAGGGATATTTATTTTATGTGCAATTTTATTCACTAGTTCACTTAAAGTTTTTCTTTTTTCAACGGTGGCTGTTATATCTAAAAAAACTAATTCGTCAGCACCTTCTGTTGCATAGAAAGCAGCTAGTTCCACAGGGTCGCCCGCATCTCTGAGTTGTTCAAAGTTCACACCCTTCACCGTGCGGCCGTCTTTGATATCTAAACAAGGTATAATGCGTTTGGTTAACATGAATGGTATTTGTAAAAATTGAAATGAATGAATGAATGAATGAATGAATGAATGATTTAATTAAAACTAGCTAACTCCGAAATGGTAATTTTATTTTCATAAATAGCCTTCCCTACAATGGCGGCAGTGCATCCTATTTCTTCTAGTTCTATTAAATCATCTAAAGAACTTACGCCCCCACTAGCAATTAAATGCAAATTGGGAAATTGTTCTATAATTTTTTGATATAGCTCAATGGAAGGGCCTTCTAATTTACCATCTTTTTTTATATCGGTACAAAATATTTGCTTCACCCCTTTATCTATATAAGATTTCATAAAATCAAATACCGATATCTCCGTTTTTTCTAACCAACCACCAATGGCAATTTTTTCTTCATATACATCGGCCCCTAACATAAAAGTATTGGCCCCAAAGCGTGCAATCCACTCTTGAAATAATAATTCATTTTTAACTGCCAAACTTCCAATGGTCGCATAAGTGGCCCCTGTATCCAATACTGTTTTTAAAATGGCTTCTGTTTTAATACCCCCTCCAAAATCTATTTTAAGTTCGGTATTATTGGCTATTTTTTCTAAAACCTTCCAATTCACTACCTCTCCAGCCTTTGCACCGTCTAAGTCTACTAAATGTAAACGCATTAAGCCAATACCTTCAAAAGCCTTGGCTAGTTCTAAAGGGTTTGCATTATATATTTTCTTTTGCGCATAATCTCCCTCAGTTAATCTTACACATTTTCCTTCAATAATATCTATAGCGGGTATAATTTGCATTTAATTGTTTGTTTTTATTCTTCGTTTTAACTCTTTTTATAATTTTT
>JBAXWU010000113.1:0-4561 GCA_037128235.1 Chitinophagia bacterium
CCATGCACCAAAAAGAAGCGTTAACCCATTATTCCAATATTATCATATTTGCTAGCGACATTATTGAAATAATGGCTTTGCTCTTACCAGAATCGAACATATAGAACGGTCAATAATAATATAGTCAGTACAATTAGTACTAAAACAGATTTACTAATAGCAAACATTCCTTTGTCAAATACAAATGATTTAGGATTTATTTTTGGTCCACTAAAGCTGATGAGAATCATTAATGCCGTAGTAAAAAAGAATGACCATCCCATATTAATTAGAAAAGGAATTTCAAATCCGCCCTTACCGTTTGGATATGCTGTGTACAAGATAGTTTCATTGCCTAATACTCCAGGAGCATAGTTGTTAAAGAAGACGGATAACACAAAACCGCAGATAACCCCAGCAATGGCAGCAGATCCTGTTGTTCGTTTCCAAAACATTCCTAATAAGAACATGGCAAATACACCTGGGCTAATAAAGCCTGTATATTTCTGAATAAAAGTAAATCCACCTTCTCCTCCAATGCCCAATGTATCATTCCAAGTAAATAATACACTTACAAACATGGCAATTAAAATAGTAATTCGTCCAATCCAGACCATTTTTTTCTCATCTGCATTTGGCCTGATGTATTTTTTAAAAATATCTAAGGTAAAAATGGTGGAAATACTATTTACTTTACCAGCAAGTGATGCAACAATTGCAGCAGTTAGTGCCGCAATTGATAATCCTTTTAATCCACTAGGCAAAAAGCTTAAGATGGCAGAATAAGCTCCATCTTTATTGCCGCCCTCTAATTGAGGTAAGTGACCATTTTTATATAATACAAAAGCTGCAATACCGGGTAACATTACAATAACGGGCATCATTAATTTTAATAGTCCTGCAAATAGAATTCCAGTTCTAGCTGTTTGAAGATTTGCTCCAAGTGCACGTTGGGTAATGTACTGGTTACAACCCCAATAATTAAGGTTAACAATCCATTGTCCTGCAAAATACATGGAGAGTCCTGGCAATACTAAATATTTATTAATTTCTTCTTGTGTAGCATTCGGTCCAGGTTTTTCTAAAATCATGTGAAAATGTTCAGGGGCTTCTTTTAGAAGTGTATTAAATCCTACAAGTGCGCTACTACCTAAACCAAATTTTTCGCTAACGATGATTAATGCCATATAAGTGGTAGCTAATCCACCAATGATTAATACAGCTACTTGAATCACATCTGTATAGCCAATTACTTTCATGCCTCCTAAGGTGATGAATAATGCAAAAACAGCGAGTAATACCATAATTACATGCAAGTAATTGCCGCCTACTAAACCATTTATGGCAACAGCTCCCAGGTATAAAATAGAAGTCAGGTTCACAAAAATGTACAAAAACAACCAAAACACTGCCATAATTAAGGCAACCGTTTCATTGTAACGATTGGTTAAAAACTGGGGCATTGTGAAGATTTTATTCTTTAGATAAATTGGCATAAACCATATTGCAATAATGATTAATGCCAATGCGGCTATCCATTCATAAGCAGCAACTGCAATTCCAACAAAAAAACCTTCACCACTCATTCCAATAAATTGTTCGGCAGATATATTGGATGCAATCAGAGATGCACCAATTGCCCACCAGGTTAGTGAACCTTCCGCTAAAAAGAAGTCTTTGGTATCACTAGTTGATTTCTTTTTTCGTCTATAGATCCAATAACCATATCCTGCAACGAGAATGAAATAAATTAGAAAAACTATAATATCGATATTGGCAAGTCCTTTCATAATGTAGGTTTCTTATGTTAAAAAAAGAATCGTTTATTGATAAAATTTATCGTTCCAGCGTAGTTCGTTCTTAAACTGGTATATGCTGGTTTCATTATTTATACATATATATTCAATTCCTGCCATTGAGGCAAAGTCTTCCATTTGTTCTGCAGAAATATTTTGAGAATAACAAGTATGGTGCGCACCACCTGCCAAAATCCAAGCAGCACCAGAAATATGTATATCTGGGTATGGTTTCCAGAGCACTCTAGCAACTGGTAGTTTTGGTAAGTTTTCAATTGGTGCAACAGCCATTACATTGTTTACCAGTAAGCGGAAGCGATTTCCCATATCTACAATGGATGCATTAATTGCAGAGCCAGGTCCCGAGTTAAATACCAAACGAACTGGGTCTGCCTTTCCACCAATACCCAAAGGATGAATTTCGCAATTGGGTTTACCATCAGCAATAGACTCACAAATTTCAAGCATATGTGCACCTAATACTAATTTATTGTCGGGATGAAAATGATATGTATAATCTTCCATAAAGGAATTGCCGCCTTTTAATCCACTAGCCATTACTTTCATTGCTCTCACCAATGCTGCTGTCTTCCAATCTCCTTCCCCTGCAAATCCGTATCCTTTTGCCATTAAACGTTGTGCTGCAATACCTGGTAGTTGAGCTAAGCCATGTAGGTCTTCGAATGTCGTTGTGAACCCTTTAAAATTACCTTCTACTAAAAACTTTTCAATACCCAATTCAATCTTTGCAGCGGTTTTAAGTGATTCATATTGTGCGCCCCCTTTTTTTAGGCTATCCATAAGGTTATATGCATGATGGTATTCGTCTACTAAATGATTTATATCTGTATCTGATACTTGATTCATCACTTCCACCAAGTCGCCAATACCATAGGTGTTAACTGAGTAGCCAAATTTAATTTCTGCTTCAACTTTATCTCCTTCAGTAACGGCTACAAAACGCATATTGTCTCCAAAGCGAACAAACCTTGCGCCTTGCCAGTCGTGCCAACCAGCTGCGGCTCTAATCCAGCCATTAATTTTTGCAATACATTCTTGGTCACTCCAATGACCTACTACTACTTTTCTTTCCAATCGCATTCTGCTCATGATAAAACCAAATTCACGGTCGCCGTGAGCGCTTTGATTGAGGTTCATGAAATCCATATCAATAGTTGACCATGGAATATCTCGGTTAAATTGTGTATGAAAATGAAGAATCGGCTTTCTCAAAATTTTTAATCCACCTATCCACATTTTAGCTGGCGAAAACGTATGCATCCAAGTGATGACACCAATACAATTCGTGGAATTATTTGCTTCTTGACATATTGAAAAAATTTCTTCTGTAGATTTCACAGTAGGTTTATAAACAATTGTCACAGGCATTGCTGCTTCATTATTTAATGCATTAGCGATTACAATAGAATTTACTGCTACTTGTTTCAGTGTTTCTTCTCCATATAAATGTTGGCTTCCAGTTACAAACCATACTTCAAGTTGCTTAAGGTTTATCATTTCTCTTTTGATTAAGGATGAATAGGGTAAATATTATTGACCATAGTAAGAATCTGGTCCGTGTTTTCTTTCGTAGTGTTTGTTAATTAAAGTACTTTTTAGGCTTGGTGCAGCAGAATTAATTTGTAAAGTTAAATAAGCCATTTTAGCCACTTCTTCTAATACTGCCGCATTGTAAACCGCCTTATGCGAAGTTGCTCCCCATGTAAAAGGGGCATGATTACCTACAATCATCATTTCTGTTTCTGAAGGATCTAATTTCCTTTCAGTAAAACAATTTATAATTTGATATCCTGTTTCTGTTTCATAGTCTCTTTTAATCATGTCGTCACTCATTGGGGGTGCACATGGAATAACAGAAGTAGTGTGATCTGCATGCGTAGTTCCCAAAATGGGTATATCCAATTGCGATTGTGCCCATGCGGTAGCATAAGTAGAATGTGTATGAACAATGCTATTGATGCCTTCCCAATATTTGTACAAAATTGCGTGGGTTTTGGTATCGGAAGATGGGCGAAGTTGGCCTTCAATGATTTTTGCATCAAAATCAACAATAACCATTTTTTCTGGACTTAAATTTTCATAAGGAACGCCACTAGGTTTAATTGCAAATACTTTATTACTTCGATCTGCTACACTAACATTGCCGAAAGTAAATAATACTAAACCCAGTTTAGGCAATTGCATATTAGCTTCATAAGCTTCTTGTTTTAGCGCGTCATATTGTCTCATCGTTTGAATTTATTTATTGTTGAGTAAATTTTTTTCGGTAAATCTTCCAGCTTTAATGTATTTCATATATCTTATTTGGTAATATTTATTTCTTGATTCGTTGGGGAAATAGTAGCCTTCAAATCCTTGTCCCATATACTTCATGGCTTCTTCTACTTTTGCATATACACCAGCGGCTGTTGCGGCAAACATGGCAGCACCTAAGGCACAAGTTTGGTCACTCTTATGAATTCGAATGGGCATGTTTATTACATCGGCCATTACTTGCATAATGTAAGGCGATTTTTTCGCGATCCCCCCTAAGCCTATTAATCCTTTTACAGGAACCCCTTCCTGTAAAAATCGATCAACAATCATTTTTGCACCAAAACAAGTTGCTTCTACTAATGCTTTAAAAATCGATGGAGCGGTTGATCCTAAATTTAAATGATGAATACTTCCTGTTAGGTATTGATTAGCATCTGGTGTTCTTCTACCATTAAACCAGTCAATAGCTAATTCATCATCTTCCTGTAAAGGCAATAAAGCGGCTTTAG
>JBAXWU010000114.1:0-4441 GCA_037128235.1 Chitinophagia bacterium
GGTGAATACAACGATAACACTTTAGGAGAAATATTTATTGACTTAGCCAAAGAAGGTTCTACACTGCGTAGTTTAATGAACTGCTTTGCTATTTCTATCTCTGTTGGTTTACAATATGGTGTGCCTTTAGAAGAGTTCGTGGAGAAATTTGTATTTACTAAGTTCGAGCCTTCTGGAATGGTCGATCATCCAAATATCAAAACCACTACTTCTATTGTTGACTTTATATTCCGCTCTTTAGCTTATGAATATTTAGGTAGAACCGATTTAGTTCATGTATTAGATAAGCCTACCGTAGAAAACTTAGGCGAGGAAGGAGATATTACACTAGTAGGCAAGCCTGAACTTAGCAGCATTCGCGTAACAGCACCAGTGGCAGCTCCAGTAGCTAAAGCAGCTGTAGCCGTAGAAGCGAATGGTTCAATGGACAATGTTACTGCTGCAGCAAAAAGTATGCAAAGCGATGCGCCTGCTTGTAGCACTTGCGGACACATTACAATAAGAAGTGGTACTTGTTATAAATGTTTAAACTGCGGAACTTCTATGGGCTGTAGTTGATTTTTCGTGAATTTTTATAAAATATAAAATTCACAAAAACATCCTCTGATGATTTTTCAAAAGGCCCCCATAAACGGGGCCTTTTGCTTTTTGTAGTTCCTTTCTTATGATTTTTTTCAAAAGGGTCCCACAAAACGGGGCCCTTTTTTATTTTAAAATCCCGCTTATAAAATGAGGGGGTCTTTTTTGCATTTCATTCAATTTTTTCTTTAAATTTATTCTTTATTTACAATAGCAAAAACGATTGCCTTATGTCTACTTTTGAAGTAAAAGTTTCTCCCAAAAAATACGATGCAGTCATTGTGGGTTCAGGTGCAGGTGGTGGAATGGCTGCCTATGTATTATCGAAAGCGGGATTAAAAGTTTGTTTATTAGAAGCAGGTCCAGAATTTGACCCTGCTAAAAACTCATCACAGTTAAAAAATCCTTGGGATTCTCCACGTCGTGGAGCCAGTACTAAAATAAGACCCTTCGGTGATTTCGATGCTTCTTTCTGGGGCTGGGAAATTGATGGTGAGCCTTATACACAAACTCCTGGTAGCGACAAGTTTGAGTGGTGGAGAGCTAGAATGGTAGGAGGTCGTACGAACCATTGGGGTCGTATCTCACTTCGTTTTGGACCACGCGATTTTAAAAGAAGAAGCCTTGATGGTTTAGGTGACGATTGGCCAATTGGCTATGAGGACATCAAACCTTACTACGATAAAATTGATAAATTAATTGGTGTATACGGAACCAATGAAGGTCGTGAAAATGATCCTGATGGAATTTTCTTACCACCTCCAAAACCTCGTTTACATGAATTAATGTTTAAAAAAGCGGCTACGGGTATTAATATTCCTGTGATCCCTTCTCGTTTATCTATTTTAACTAAAAAAATTAACGACGAACGTGGAGTATGTTTTTATTGCGGTCAATGTAATCGTTCTTGTAAAGTATACGGCGACTTTTCTTCTTCTTCTGTTTTAGTTCGACCAGCTATTTTAACTGGCAATGTGGATTTAATCACAGGTGCCATGGCGCGTGAAGTCATGACAGACAACGAAGGAAAAGCAACCGGTATTTCTTATGTCAATAAATTTGATAATCAAGAATATCAAATCAATGCAAAAGTGGTTATCCTTGGAGCAAGTACTTGTGAGACTGCTCGTTTATTATTGAATTCAAAATCAACCAAACATCCTAATGGTTTAGGAAACAGTTCAGGTGTGATAGGTCATTATTTACATGATTCAACAGGTGCGGGAATGGGTGGTGTAGTGCCTGCTTTATTTGGTCGTAAGCGTTACAATGAAGATGGAGTGGGTGGAATGCACGTGTATACTCCATGGTGGTTGGATAATAAAAAATTAGACTTCCCTCGCGGTTACCATATTGAATATTGGGGAGGCATGAGCCAGCCTAGCTATGGACTGGGAATGGGTATGCAAGGAATGAATGGCAAGTTCCAGGTGAATGGTAGAACCAAGGAAGCGGGTGGCTATGGTGAATCTTTAAAAGAAGATGTTCGTTTCTTTTATGGCGCCAATGTAGGAATGGGTGGACGTGGTGAAGCAGTACCTCGTTTTGAAAACAAATGTAGCATTGATCCGGATGTAGTAGATAAATTTGGTATTCCTGTGTTGAAATTTGATTGTAAGAATTCTGAATACGAAGTGATGCAAGCAAAACACATGAAAGAAACTTTCAAGGAGATCATGCATGAAATGGGTGCAGTTATTACTTGGGGCGATCAAGATAATGAAACTAATAAATACGGTTTGTCTAATCCAGGTAATATTATTCATGAAGCAGGAACAGTGCGTATGGGTGCCGATAAAAAAGCGGCTCCATTAAATGCATTTGGTCAATCATTTGATTGTAAGAATTTATTCTGTGTGGATGGATCGGTATTTACCTCTCAAGCAGATAAAAATATTACATGGACCATTTTAGCATTATCTATGCGTACTTCAGAATATGTATTGGATCAGTTACAAAAACAAAATATATAGTTTTGAATTTGAACTAATACTAAACCAAAATTTATAAAATTTTAATTTAAAATATTATGGACAGAAGAAAATCCATCAAAGCGATGATATTAGGAACAGTTTCAACAGCTGTACTAGTAGAAGCTTGTAAAAATTCAGCCACCACAGTAGCTGAAGTAGACATGGACGACCGTATGCAGGAAGAAAAAGATTATTTAGTGAAAGTAAAAGCACAGCCTAATTTTTTCAATGAACACGAAATGGCTACCATTACTTTACTAGCTGATATTATTATTCCAAAAGATGCAGTAAGTGGTTCTGCTACCGATGCCAAAGTGCCTGAATTTATCGAGTTTATTGTAAAAGATATGCCCGATCATCAAGTACCAATGCGTGGTGGTTTGAAATGGTTAGACCTGCATAGTTATAAAAAACATTCAAAAGCCTTTACAGAATGTTCTAGTAAAGAGCAGATAGGCATCGTAGATGAAATTGCTTATCCTAAAAAAGCAGCACCAGCTCTTGCACAAGGTGTGAGCTTCTTCAATAAAATTAGAGACTTAGTTACTACTGGTTTTTACACTGCAGAAATTGGTGTGAAAGACTTAGGCTATATGGGTAACGTGCCTAATTTATGGGCGGGTGTACCAGATGATGTATTAAAACATCATGGCTTCGCTTATACAGAGAAGGAATTGAAAGAATGTATTTAATTTAATTTCTAATGATTTTAAAAAAAGCCCCTCGAATTTCGAGGGGCTTTTTTTATACTTATAGTTCTGTTTAAAATAAATTGGAAAATATACTATTTCGCAGCGAACTTTCGAGCGAAGCGAGCTGTGAGCTAGGAATAGGTATCTTTTCTTATTAATTTTACAAAAAGTAAATTTAGAAATTTATGAAATTGTACTTCCAGGAGCTATAGCCTCAGAAGGTTGCACAAAGTATAATTTACCATTGGCGTCTTCTGCCATTAATATCATACCCTTGCTTTCTATACCGCGCATTTTACGAGGCGCTAAATTTGCTACCACTACTACTTGCTTTCCTACAATAGCTGCTGGCTCAAAATGCATAGCAATACCAGATAGTATGGTTCTTTTTTCAGTACCAAGGTCTACTTCTAATTGTAAAAGCTTATCTGCCTTTTCCACTTTCTTTGCATCAATGATGGTACCTACGCGTAAATCTATTTTACCAAAATCATCGAAAACAATTTCAGGTTTCAAGCCCTTATCTTTTGCATCCGAAGGGCCTGCTGCTGGCGTAATATTATCCATAGTTGTTTTTTTAGCGTTGAGGTTGCTTTTTAATTGAGCTAGTTCTGCTTCAATTTCTTCGTCTTCTATTTTTCTAAATAATAATTCAGGAGGGCGTAAGCTATAACCCACTTTTAATAAATTAAAACCACCTGCATTTTCCCATTCTAGCATTCTGTCTACCACTTTCATCATGTAGCACATTTTTTTAGCCGTAAATGGTAAAAATGGATTTATTAAAATAGCTAGGTTGGCGCATAATTGTAAGCAAGCATGCATCGTGTTGTCAATCTTGGCTTGCGCAGTAGGGTCGGTCTCTATATTTTTGGCTAGTATCCAAGGCTCCTTCTTTTGCATGTATTGATTTCCTAAGCGCGCTAAATTAATGACTTCAAACTGTGCTTCTCTAAATTTATACTGCTCTAATAATTCAGTAATTTTTTCCTTACTTTCTTTAACACTAATTAAAATAGCCTGGTCTTCATCATCCAAAAATTCAATATGAATAGCAGGTACTTTTCCTTTGCATAGTTTATGCATCAGCACCCAGGTTCTATTTACAAAATTAGCGAATATGCTTACCAGCTCTCCGTTTACAGAATCTTGAAAGCCTTTCCAAGTAAACTCACTATCCTTTGATTCTGGTGCAAT
>JBAXWU010000115.1:0-4427 GCA_037128235.1 Chitinophagia bacterium
ATTTAGGCTTGTCTAAAAATTTATTTAGATTTCCCTCAAAACAAATCATTCCACTCCCCACAAGTCACCCTCACTTCAATTTATTTGTGACTTTTGTAATACCAAAACTAACAAAACGTTTCTTTTTTGGTTCTTTTTCCTCCTCGAGAGGACTTTATTTGAATGTGAGAAGGTTTATATACGGTATATTTTCCCCATTCCCACATTTGAAGATGCTTTTTATTTGTAATTGTTCCCACACTACATCCTAAATACTCACTCAACGCTTTATTTTCTTTAATAATTGCTGAGATTCCGTTCTCTTTTTCTATTTTTATATACATAATTTGTGACTTTTGTTATGCCAAAGATAACAATTTACACTTAATTCCCCACTACATGCTTTGACGTGAGCAACATTCCACCTAAACACCCGATACTTAACACTACTAATCCTGGAATTACCTTGTTACACCCTAACATAGTGATGCCTATTAGTGCTAAGCATAGTACACTCACCTTTATTATTTCTTTAATCATCTTTATATATATTAATCTATTACTTACTAAAGGGAAATCTATCTTTTATGGGCGGTTTTCACACCATACCCACCCCATGCAGTCCCTCTCTACATAGGCTCTCCTCAATTAGTGCCTCTTACAGTCAACACATACATAGCACCATGATTCCTCCTGATACAAGAAGGCATAGTACAATAAACACTATGCCCTCAAACATTCTATCACTCATTTTAAATACTCTATTAAAGAGATCGTCCTAGTAGGGAACATTCCTCTTAACTTAATCAAGCCTACTACTCTTAGTAAGACTACCTCAGACTTCACTCCCCTATTAAAGAATGTGACACGAGTCTTCTTCGCACCTCTATCTTTATACACCTTAAGTGCATCTATCTTTAAGGGCGCGACTTTCTTCTCCTCCCTCAAAGGCTTATCTTTTCCCCATGACAGATCTATTTTAATCCTATCGGTAGACCTCTCAGTGCATCTACTTTGACCGCCCTTCTTATTAGTCAACTGCCACTCCTCTCCCCTGTAACTTAATGATGCCATATTGTATGGTTTTTTAAAAAAGTAGGAATCCCACCCACTATACTTCGCTGTAATCCACAAAGTTTGAAAGCTACTTATTCACTTTCCGCGCTCCCCTAGACGAGATCAATCTTTTATAAGGCTAAGCCTATCTAGAGGAAAAATTGTTTGGAAATTTAAAAAACATATCGTACCAACTAACGAGGATACTTCGCGTATTTATGATATGCGACATTACATACTTCACCGTATGACAATCTATTCATTCTAATATCAATTCTATAATAAAGATACTATTATCTACATTCAATGATCTTTTTATTTTTGGTATACATACCGCGCCCTTTATAACATTAAAAAGGATTCTAAATAGATTATTAATCTAGTATAATAACTAAGTTACTTATTGTTTATCCACGCGTTTACACACGTTCCTTCTTTACCTGAAGGTCTATTCAATAACTATCTTTATTTATTTCAAACGATTTTAGTACCTTTGTACTTCGCTTTATCCTTATTTCAAAGGACGCGTTTAAAATTTACTATTTATCCTTTCAGCGCGAAGCATAAAAAGAAAGTATTATTTTAAACCTATTTACAACTAATAACATAAATGTATATCAATTATAAAACTATTTCAATTTTAAGATAGAAAACAATTTTTCTAAATTTGTCTTTATAGACTTGAAAATAAAGCGGTACATTCAAACCGCTAAATTTTAATATTATAACTTTGTAAATTCAATAACTTTTTGCTCAAACGTTTTAGAATCGTCCTTTAATAATTCATAAACTTGTTTCCCTCTCATAGAAGATACTTCTAATTTAATAGAATCAAATTTTAAAATTCGTTCGCAATATTCAATAATTGAATTTTGGTTGAATATATCATCTTTAATTGATAGTTTACTAAATTGTCGCAAAGTTAGAAACGAATAAAAAATACTATTTGTAAATTGTCTATTAAACAAAAATGTATATTTAGATGATACTTTTGCGCCCTCAAAAATACGCGCTTTATCTTCTGTTTTTATCGCTTTTACAATATTGTTTAAATTCAACAAGTTTTTACCAACTTGAATTTTGAAACTTGACTTTTCGGATAACGGTTTGATTTCTTTGTTTTTTTCAATAATTTCCACTTTTGTTGCTTCGATTTTAATATTAAAAATCTTTGTGTTAATTGCTTTTTTCAAAGAAATTTTATCTTTGCCCGATAATGAAGAAACGGTTACTTTGTTTTTTAATTCAGTTAATGACTCAATATTATTAGAATCAATTATTAACTTATTAAAAGTTATCGTTTCAACTTTTACCACTTCGCTTTTTACCGCGCTTAATAGGTTAATTTTTGCGCTCTCAATTTTAGGCGCGTTTACTACTTTACGCGTCATTTTAATTTTAGGCGCGTTTACTTTGTTTTCTGTGTTAGTTACTACATTTTTCATCATTCAATGTATTAAATATTTCGCACTCTCAATTCGTTTGAGTTTATGCATACCTCGACAATGACGGCTTTACGCCGTTTATATACTGTCGTTCTTAGTGGTGTACAAATATACGAATACTTATTTAATAAAAACAAATAAAAACAGTAAAAAAATTACAAATAAATGAAAGTTTTTTATAAGTTGTTGAAAATTAGACAGTTATAAACGAAAATAATTTTAAATAATTTTTTAAAAATATCAATTTTGCTCGTAGTGGTCTAAAAAAGTTTTTTGATAGTCATATACATTGAATAGGTTTAAACCTCGTTAAATCGTTTTAAAATCAATTTAAGACTATAAATATAAATAGTTAATTGATCGATGCACCAGCTTGTTAGAAATTTAACAAGATCTGGATCAAACGTTAAAAAATTAACACGTTAAATTATTAACAAAAAGTTGATCAAATGTTAAAATTTAAAATATGGATTCAAAAAAAAAATTTAACAAAATTTGTAGTTTGTGTTAAAAATTTAACAGTAGATTTCCTTGTTAATAATATAACATAGTTGTTATAATTATAACAAAATGTTAAAAAACTAAAATAGACCTGAAAAGATCAGCCTGTTAAGAAATTAACAAAAGTCCAGGAATTTGTTAAGAATCTAACAAAGCTGAAAAAAAGATCCCAAAACTGAGTTTGTTAAAATCTGAACATTCTGTTAAAATTTAAAGGTCTACTAAATTAGTAGGGGACACACCGAAAACTTTGGATTGAAGGGAGGGAAGGTTTGGTAGGTGAGTAGTCACTCACAGTGTATAAACCATTTTTACCCCCGTACAAGTTTTAAGTAAGTTTTCCTGCAAGTTTTAAGGTCTTCCTTCCTTCCTCAGTGTATAAACAGATTTTAGAAATAACTCCCCAGCAAGTTTTTAATTATGACTAACCCCGGAGTAGGTTTTTATACTCTCTCTTGGTATGTATATATAAATATCTTTCCCTCTCTATAAGTTTATGTCTATGTTCTATGTATAGGAAGACTGATTTAGGTGTAACATAGTCTTTATAGTTGTCTATGTGTCTATGTAGATAGTATGTTATCTAGTTTAGGTATTTATTCCTTGTTATGGTTAATATGTTAACTATACCTTTAGTAGGGAGAATATATTCGCTTTAGAGTATATTTATCTATTATGATTCAAGGGAAGTGTTTCTCTTCAGGGAAACATATCCTTTATGCGGCGAAGCAAGGGAGAAGATTATATCTAGCCTTACAGGGGGTAGTCTTTTGAGAATGGCTTTTTGGGGAGGGTTAATTATAAGGCCTCAGCCTAATAATGGCCCATTATAAGGTTGTAACCTAATAAAACACAAAACCCCAAGCAAGTGTGTCTGCCTGGGGAGTTGTCTTACCTAAAATTATGAACGTATGTAAGAATTATGGAAAACTTACTTGGGTGTAAATATAGATAGAATTATTTGATTGTGCAAGATATTAATTATATTTCTTTTGTTACTTCTGTTAGGTTTGCTTCTTTGAATCCTGGGCATAGATCTTCAAGGCATAACACTAGCAGATAGTTTTGTTCTACAAGTTCTTCAATTAGTTTATCTTTATCCGACTTGTATTCTTCTTGATCTACAAGTTCTCCGGCGATGATACATTCTAGAAACCATTTCTTCTCTTTCTTTGAGGCTTTAAAGATTTTATCTTTATAATAATCCAGTCCCATTTCAAAGCCTACTTTTACACCTTCTATAGGGCATACAGAGTTCACTGAATATTCTGATGTTGCTTGTACCCACTCTGCATCTTCTGGGCAGTAGTATATTTTTCCTATTTTCATATTCTTTGCTTATTTTGTTTGTCCGATTTAGAAAGTAAAGTTGAAAGTTGAAAGTTGAAACACACTTGCAATACTTGGATGCGTTGTTCCAACTCAAGGTATCTGTCACGTAGATAT
>JBAXWU010000116.1:0-4352 GCA_037128235.1 Chitinophagia bacterium
AAATTTACCATGGGTTCTATCCAATGAGGATCCACTGCCACATCTGAATTTAGTAAAACATAATAATCGGCTTTTACATTTTGCAAGGCCCAATTATAGCCGCCCGCAAAACCTTCGTTCGAACTATTCGTAATTATATTAACCGAAGGAAATTTTTCTTTAACTAAAGAGATGGAATTGTCTGAAGAACCATTATCGGCCACCACCACTTCAAAATTTTCATACTGAGTGGATAAAACGGAAGGCAAGAATTTTTCTAAATAACCGGCCCCATTATAATTTAGTATGACTATAGAGACAAGCGGTTTCAAAGTAATTGTTTTTGCGAATGTAAGCCCAAAATATGGGAATCTGATGTAAAAAAACTAACTTACAGCTATGAACAAGGGTAGTTTTTTACATAGAAACCTAGATTTACTCAATCATCCCATGGGGTAGTTCAACTACCTCCTATTTTTTTGTATGCAAGCGGAATTTATTTTTCGTATTTGTATCCTGTTTTCAGCACAATTTTATTTCCCAATAATATAGTTTCCAATAATTTAATTTATAGAAATGACTCATTCAACAGTTAGTTCCAATGCCGCTAAATATTTAGCACTAGAAGAACATTATGGCGCTCATAACTACCACCCACTTCCAGTAGTACTCGAAAGAGGGGAAGGTGTTTATTTATATGATGTAGATGGTAAAAAATATTTCGATTTTCTAAGTGGTTATTCTGCCGTGAACCAAGGGCATTGTCATCCAGCCATTATTGAAGCTTTGCAAAAACAAGCCAGTAAACTCACTTTAACTTCTCGCGCTTTTCATAATAATTTATTAGGCGAGTATGAAAAGTATATCACCGAATTTTTCGGATACGATAAAGTACTTCCTATGAATACAGGTGTGGAAGGCGGAGAGACGGCCATTAAACTAGCGCGTCGTTGGGGTTACAATGTAAAAGGCATTGCAGAAAATAAAGCCAAAATAATTTTTGCGGAAGGAAATTTTTGGGGACGCACACTTGCAGCCATTTCTTCTTCTACCGACCCCAGTAGCTTTAAGGGTTTTGGCCCCTACATGCCAGGATTTGGTTTAGTGCCTTATAACGATTTAGTGGCGCTTGAAGAAGCTTTGAAAGATAAAGAGGTGGCTGCATTTATGGTAGAGCCTATTCAAGGCGAAGCAGGTGTAGTGATTCCAGATGAAGGATATTTAAAAGCAGTGCGTGATTTATGTGATAAGTATAATGTTTTATTTATTGCAGATGAAATTCAAACGGGTTTAGCTAGAACAGGGAAAATGTTAGCCTGCGATCATGAAAATGTAAAACCCGATATATTAATATTAGGTAAAGCATTAAGTGGAGGCACACTTCCTATTTCAGCAGTATTAGCTAACAACGAAATTATGATGCAAATTTTACCAGGCGAACATGGTTCTACTTATGGTGGAAATCCATTGGCTTGCGCAGTGGCTATAAAGTCATTAGAAGTTTTAAAGTCGGAGAAGATGGCAGAGAATGCAGATAAAATGGGAGCAAGATTAAGAGCAGGACTTGCGAATTTGAATTCTCCATTTATAGTTACCATTCGCGGTAAAGGTTTATTAAACGCAATTGTGATAAAACATGAGAACCCTGAAGCAAGTTGGGATTTATGTTTGCACTTAAAAGATTTAGGTTTACTCGCCAAACCTACCCATGGAGATAAAATAAGATTTGCACCTCCTTTAATTATAACTGAAAAACAAATTGACGAAGCCGTTACAATTATTGGGGCTGGTTTGAAACTTTTATCTTAGGTAAAAAAGTCATTACTAATATGCCTGCAGAAATAATGATGCAAGCATATAATGCCCATTTCTTTTGCGGACACTCTCCCATTTGACAGGTAGACATAATTAAATAATTTCTAAAGCTCCATGCTAAAAGCATAGCAGCAAATACCATATTGAACCTTTTTGCCCATATGTAAGGAAGCGCAAAAAACAGCAAAGCTAAAACTGCGAAAAAACTTAAAAACTTACCTGCCTGACCAAAACTACTTCCTGCAGGGTCCCATCCTGTTATTATCCAATTTCTGCTTTCAATAACTACTAAAGGTTGTGTAGTAGCATAAATAAGTAATAAGCAAAGAATAATACCGATGGTTTGAGAATATTTCATAATAGTTCAAATGTACTATATTTTATGTAAAATTATTATTACAGATACTTAATGAACTATTATGAATTCTATTTTACTTGTCGAATAATAAGATATATATTGAAATTATAGATGTTAAGCACAACAAAGCAATCACACTTATCAATAATACTTTTTTACTCTTTTTTATAGATGCTTTAACCTTAGTCTCATCAAATATCCAAATAGAGATATTTAATAGAGTTAAAAAAATCAATACAGAGCCAATAAAAGGTAGTGCTAATAAAATAGCCTTATAGACTAAGGGGAAAAAATTGTTTGACATTATATTTATTAATTTTATTTTTTTTCAATAACAATAACTTCATATCTCGCTAACTCATCCATATTTATAGTAATATCAAATTTATCATACGCACTCCAGCCAAGTGTAATTCCTCCTATTTGAACACCATATGTATTTATACCAGTGATTATAAAATTAGAAGAATAATTTGAAGGATTAAAATTTATACTAGACATATTTACTTGTTGCCAAGAATAAAAACCAAATCCAGTAAAAGAAATAGTAGGATTCCCAACTATTTGACCATTAGCATTTGTACTATAGTTTAGATGCAAAGTATACCACCCACCCTTATCCCCATTCAATGGCGAACCTGATTTAAACTCTGCATGATGATACCCAGCAGTGCCAGGGCCTCCGTCTGCATCTTCATCATCAAAAGATTTAATAGAATTTGATTTAATTTTCGAAGTAGGACTTATACTAGAGTCTAAGACTAGAGTTGATCTTATGGCTTCATATTTTTTTTCTGTTCCAATTTCCTTAAAGACTTCCTTAAACTCATTTAAGCTTAGATTCTTAATTTTTGCTTGATTTGAATTTTCGTCAATTGTAAAAGTTGCTTTGCTTTCACTAGGATTCATTATTTTGATCTCTCCTTGTTCTCCAACAATTTCTTTCAACTGTTTAATGGCAATAGACTGCTTATCTTGTAATGTTAATTCGCTTTCTTTTTTTGTACATGAAATGGTGAACATAAGTAAAAAAAGTAAGCTTATGTTTCTTACATTAATTTTGATTTTCATAATTATTTTTATTTTTACCAAAAGTAAATTTCTAGAGTAGTGAAAATCGCAGTATTAATACTTGCCAAAAAGCAGCTATTTACCCCCCTTAATTAAGAAATAGGAGTTTGGCATAAAAAAACCCCTCAAAAATTGAGAGGTTTTTATTTTTAGTGAGGTCGAGAGCGGATTCGAACCGCTGTGGGAGCTTTTGCAGAGCTCTGCCTAGCCACTCGGCCACCCGACCCTAATCTAGTATGCGAAAATAACGCAAAGAACTTAATTATAAAAGAATTTTACAGCTATTCCTATTTAAACGACATTTGTGTCATAAAAGAAAGAATATGCAGGCAATTGGCGCATCAGAACTCATCATTAACGACCGCGGAGCCATTTATCACTTAAATGTACGACCGGAAGAGATTGCAGACACTATTATCACCGTAGGTGACCCTGAAAGAGTTGCATCAGTAAGTAAATACTTTGACCACATTGAACATAAACTAGCGCACAGAGAATTTATTACCCATACCGGCACTATTGGACAAAAAAGAATTTCAGTAGTAAGCACTGGTATTGGTCCGGACAATATTGATATTGCCTTAAATGAAATAGATGCACTTGCAAATATAAATTTTGATACTAGAAACATTAATGATCAAAAAAAATCGGTTTCCATCATTCGCATGGGTACTTGTGGTTCATTGCAAGGCGAAGTAGGTGTGAATGAATTAGTAGCTGGCACACACGGACTAGGTATTGATAATGTTTTACATTTTTATGAGAGGGAAAATAACGAAGAAGAAAAAGCCATCTTAGCTGCTTTTGATGAGCATACAAATATTACGGCTCATAAAATTCAACCATATATTGCCACGGCAAGTGCTGGTTTATTAAAACATTTTACAGAAGGATATAGTCATGGTATTACAGTTACTTGCCCAGGTTTTTATGGCCCTCAGGGACGCATCTTAAGACTTCCTTTAAAAATGCCCAACCTAGTGGATCAAATGACTAGCTTCAAATACGGACAACATAGAATTGCTAATTTTGAAATGGAAACATCTGCTATCTATGGCTTATGTAATTTATTAGGGCATCAATGTTTAAGTATTAATGTAATTATTGCCAACAGAGTAAAAAAAGAATA
>JBAXWU010000117.1:0-4229 GCA_037128235.1 Chitinophagia bacterium
CGATTCGCACCATGGGTTTTGCAGGTTACTTTTTAATTGTAAGTGATTTTATTCAAGCTGGAAGAGATATGGGTGTTTTTGTAGGGCCCGGTAGAGGTTCTGCCGCAGGCTCTGTGGTCGCTTATTGTATTGGCATTACCAATATTGACCCTATTAAATATCAATTACTATTTGAGCGTTTCTTAAATCCCGATCGTAAGAGCATGCCCGATATTGATACGGACTTCGACGACGAGGGCCGTCAAAAAGTAATTGACTATGTAGTAGATAAATATGGTAAAGAACAAGTAGCACAAATTGTTACCTATGGTACCATGGCTGCTAAAAGTAGTATCAAGGATGTTGCCCGTGTAATGGACTTGCCTTTATCTGAATCTAATTTACTCGCAAAACTAGTACCCGATAAACCAGGAACAGAATTAAACCGATGTTTACATGCACCACTTACGGTGAAAGAAGGTGAAAAATCTTTGGCAGAAAGAGAAGGCTATCAACCAGAAGATATTGACAACGTAAAAAAATTAAGAGAGATATACAAAGGCAATGATTTACGCGCAGCTGTTTTACATGAAGCAGAACGTTTAGAAGGTTCTATTCGTAATACAGGCATTCATGCTGCAGGTATTATTATTGCCCCTAGCGATTTAACTGAAATTATGCCGGTGGCTACTGCTAAGGATTCTACTTTATGGGTAACACAAATTGAAGGAAGCGTTATTGAAGAAGCAGGTGTACTTAAAATGGACTTCTTGGGATTAAAAACTTTATCTATTTTAAAAACGGCACTTGAATTAATTAAACAAAATCATGGCATTAGCATTGATTTAGATTTAATACCACTGGACGACGCCAAAACTTTTAATTTATATCAACGCGGTGAAACCAATGCCACTTTCCAATTTGAAAGTGTGGGCATGCAAAAACATTTACGCGATTTAAAACCCGATAAGTTTGCCGATTTAATTGCCATGAACGCCTTGTACCGTCCAGGTCCGATGGCCTATATACCTAATTTCATTGAGCGTAAACATGGCCGTGAATTAATTAAGTATGACTTACCCGTAATGGAAGAAATACTTTCCGATACTTATGGTATTACAGTGTATCAAGAACAGGTAATGTTACTCAGTCAAAAAATTGCGGGCTTTACCAAGGGCGATGCCGATGTACTTAGAAAGGCCATGGGTAAAAAACAAAAATCGGTCTTGGATAAAATGAAGGCGCAGTTTGTGTCGGGGGCTGTAAAAAATGGTCATCCTGAAAATGTACTAGAAAAAGTGTGGACAGACTGGGAAGCCTTTGCACAATATGCCTTTAATAAATCGCATTCTACTTGTTATGCATACCTAGCTTATCAAACTGCTTATTTAAAAGCGCATTACCCTGGAGAATATATGTCGGCTGTTCTGAACCATGCAGGAAGTATTGATAAGATTACTTTTTTCATGGAAGAGTGTAAAAGAATGGAGATAAAAGTATTGGGGCCTGATGTAAATGAATCATTGAAAGGTTTTTCAGTAAATAAAAAAGGAGAAATTAGATTTGGACTAGGTGGTTTAAAAGGTGTGGGCGATGCTGCCATTGAAGCTATTATTACTGAAAGAACAAAGGCTGGACATTTTGAAGATATGGTTGACTTTATGAAAAGAGTATTGTCTCGTGCAGTGAACAAAAAATCGTTGGAAAGTTTAGCTTACTCTGGAACCTTTGATTGTTTCGCTGAATACCACCGAGCACAATATTTTACCATTGCCGATGGAGATAGAATTTCAGGTCTTGAAAAATTAATTGGCTATGCGCAAGCACTTCAGTCAATGACGGCAGGTACTACTAATACTTTATTTGGCGACCTTCCTTCTGCTATGCAAGTACCTGTTCCTAAAATACCTGCTTGTGAAGAGTGGACTTTAACTGAAAAACTAGAACACGAGAAAGATATTACGGGTATGTTTATGAGTGGCCACCCGCTTGACCATTATGGTTTTGAAATGCGTCATTATCAGTTCACACCTATTAATGCCTTTAATGAAGTAAAAGATAATCTTGCTTTATATCCCAATAATTTAGGCAGGGCCTTTAAATTAGCTGGCTTAATTACCGATGTACAACACCGTGTTACTAAAACCGGTAAGAACTTTGGTTCTTTCGTCATAGAAGACTTCGCAGGTAAAACCGATTTTTTATTATGGAGCGAGGACTATGTCAAGTTTCAAAATTATCTAGAAGTAGGACAAAAAATATTTATCAATGGCTCTTTTAGAACGAGGTACAATCAATCAAATCAGTTTGAATTTAAAATAGTGACCATGTCTTTACTTGAGACAGTAAAACAAGTTCAAACTAGGTCCATTGAAATTAGCCTCCACCCTAGTCATTTAAACAAAGAAATGATTCAATTCTTTGAAAAGAACTTAAAACAGAACCCAGGTAAGTCTTCTCTCAAGATAAGCTTTGTCGAACCCAAGGATCAACTAGTGGCTAGTTTACTCACTATTGAAAAGGGCTTTCTTATGAACGACGACCTTGTTCAGTTCTTGGACAGCAACCCTGCATTGAATGTGCAAGTGAATTTGGTTACTTAATTAGTCAGTCAGTTCCTAATACTGCGACAGCTAGTCCGATTCTCTGCCATAGAATTTGTCCCCAATGCCTATCTAATAAAGTGGAAAAGTCAAATAGGCAGTTATTGAAGTTTGGAACTAATTTTGAACATAGAAGAATAAGAAGAGAAGAACGTACTAAAGTATAAGAGTTGACTTAAATATAAATAAATAGAAACCGAACAATTATAAATAGAAACCTAACAATATAAAAAATATAAATATGAGTTTAGAATTTACAGACGCCAATTTTCAGACAACCGTAATGGAAAGCGATAAATTAACAGTAATCGATTTTTGGGCAGAATGGTGTGGTCCTTGCAGAGCTATCGGGCCAGTTATTGAAGAATTAGCTACTGAGTATGCAGGTAAAGTAAACATAGGAAAAGTAAATGTGGATGTGAATCCTACATTAAGTATGAACTTTGGTATTACTTCTATCCCAGCTATCCTTTTTGTAAAAGGTGGTCAAGTAGTAGACAAGCAAATTGGTGCAGTACCTAAGTCGGTATTAGACAAGAAGATACAATCACATTTGTAGTTAAACCTTACATACATCGATCTTAAAAAATAGGCCTAGTTTGCCTATTTTTTTTTACCTTCCTATTTCAAAGGAATAACTATGGAAAGATTTCAAGGCCTTATTGGTATTGTAATTATTTTAATGATTGCATTTCTATTCTCTAATAACAAAAAGAATATCAATTACCGATTGGTGGGAAGTGGTTTACTACTTCAATTAACCATTGGCTTTTTAATCTTGAAAATTCCAGCTGTGACCAGCTTTTTCCAATTATTGGGTAGAGGCATGGGTAAGATTGAACAGTTTGCGCGCGCAGGTGCCGCATTCGTCTATAGTGGTGTGGCCGCCACCACGCCTACCGGTGTGGCCGACTTTGCCAACGGAGGTTTTGTATTTGCTTTTAATGTGACAGCTACTATTATATTAGTATGTGTACTGGTTGCTTTATTTTACCATTTTGGTATTATGCAAAGAATTGTAGCAGTAGTTGCCAAGGCCATGAATTTTATTATGCGTGTAAGTGGCGCCGAAGCTTTAAGCAATGTGGCCAGTGCCTTTGTAGGACAAGTGGAAGCACAAATTATGATTCGCCCTTATTTACCCACCATGACTAAAAGTGAAATACTAGCTAGTATGAGCGGAAGCTTGGCTTGTATTGCAGGTGGAATATTAATTGTGTATGCAAACATGGGTGCACAAGCTGGAATGGACTTAGCGCCTAAATTAATTACAGCAAGTTTAATGGCAGCCCCTGGTGCCTTAGTAATAGCTAAAATTATTTTTCCAGAAACAGAAGTTTCTCAAACCATGGGAAAGGTTACACTACAAGTAAAAAGTCAATACAGCAATACCATTGATGCCATTACACATGGCGCGGGTGATGGTTTTAAATTAGCCATGAACGTGATTGCCATGTTAATTGGTTTTATTGCTTTAATTGCCATGATTGACTGGTGTATGCTTTCCATTGGACATTTATTTAACCCGAACTTACACTTAAGCTTAAACTTTTTATTTGGTAAATTATTTTATCCAATGGCCTGGGCCATGGGTATTCCTACTGCCGATATTCAAAACGCAGCCACCTTACTTGGACAAAAATTAAC
>JBAXWU010000118.1:0-4143 GCA_037128235.1 Chitinophagia bacterium
TTGCCCATACGGGACATAAACTGTCTGGCATAAGAAGATAAGCTTTCTGCATAGCGCCTTTGACCCTCGGCAAATAAGGTATCAATGGTAAGAGACGACTTGCCACTTCCAGAAACCCCAGTCACCACAATAAACTGGTTGCGTGGAAACTCAACAGATACATTTTTTAAATTATGCACCCTTGCACCCACCACTTGAATGTTATTGCTTATCTCCTCTAGTTTTTGTGCTTTTTTACTGCTAGCCATATAGCAAAATAACAGATTCTAGCCCATTTAGTTGTAGAAATTTGTTCCTTATCAGGAATTAAAAATGTGGATAGCTTTTAAAAGATTTTCTTGTTTTCCACAAACGCATTTTCGGTCATTTTAGCTAGTAATTTGGTCTTACTAACCCATCGAAACCTACCCTAAAAACAATGAACAAAGAAATTCAAATCACAGACAACGAACTCATTCAATCTTTTCAAGACGGCCATTCTCGTGCCTTTGATACCTTATTAGAGCGTCACCAAAATAGAATTTACAATGCCATCCTTTTCATGGTAAAAGATAGCTACTTAGCCGAAGATTTATTTCAAGAAATTTTAATAAAAATTATAGATAATCTTCAACAAAAAAAGTATTCAGAAGAAGGCAAATTTTTACCTTGGGCATTACGCATCTCTCACAACTTTGTAGTAGACCATTTTAGAAAAGTAAAGCGCACACCTACTATTAAAACAAGTGATGACCAAGACTTATTTGAAATTATCAAGCACACCGACCATCCTGCCGATTATAAAATGACGCGCAGTCAAACGCATAAAAATATTCAAGAATTAGTAGACCTACTTCCAGAAGAACAAAGAGAAATTATTGTATTAAGACATTATGCCAACCTTAGTTTTAAAGAAATTGCACAAATGACCAACTGCAGCATTAACACAGCACTTGGCAGAATGCGTTATGGCTTAATTAACTTAAGAAAGATGATGACCGAGCGCGGCATGAGCCTGTAGGCTTTTTTAAATTTACTTATTCTTACTGGCGCTGCATTGTAGCCAATTCAAATACTCCGTAGCATTGGGCGTATAGCCCACTGGATTGGATAATAATTTTTGATTAGCGCTCATCACTACATATAAGGGTTGAGAAGACTGGTTAAAGTTTTCAGCCTGAAAAGTGGCCCATAAATCGCCAACACTTGTTATCTCTTTTTTATCTCCTGCCTTTGTAGTATAAGTGAAACGTTTATCAACAGGAAGTAATGCCTTATCGTCTACATACAATGAAACGAGAACAAAATTATTTTGTATAAAGCTCATCACGGCAGGATCCGTCCAAACATTTTCTTCCATCTTACGACAATTCACACAGGCCCATCCTGTAAAATCAATTAGTATAGGTTTGTTTTCTTGTTTAGACAACAGCATGGCCTTTTCGTAATCGTTCACCACATTTGCTTGCAAGCCAGCTTGTTCAGTTTTATTAGTGAATAAACTATAATGGGTTGGGGGTGGGAACCCACTTAAGAATTTTAATAAATAAGTATTCTTAGGTACCATTCCTGCAATTAAAATTAGGCCAAACGTAAATGCTAATGCAGCACCTAATTTTCTACCACTTGAAATTTTCTCCCCCTTTACATCATGTGGTAATAATAATTTTCCCATTAAATAAAGTGCTAGTGCAATACTAATAAGAGCCCAAATTCCTAAGAACACTTCTCTTTTGAGTAGCCCCCAATGTTGCACTAGGTCGGCATTGGATAAAAATTTAAAAGCTAAGGCTAATTCTAAAAAGGCTAATACTTTTTTGACAGTATCTAACCAGCCACCCGATTTTGGTAAACGCTGAAGCCATTGTGGAAAGATGGCAAATAAAGTAAAAGGTAAGGCTAAGGCGAATCCAAAACCAGCCATACCATAGGTTAATGCCCAAGCACCACCCTGTAAAGAGCCTACTAGCAAGGTTCCTAAGATAGGACCCGTGCATGAAAAAGAAACGATAGCTAAGGTAATAGCCATAAAAAATATACCTGCTAAACTACCAAGACCACTTTTGGAATCGGCTTTATTGGCTATGCCACTTGGTAAACTAATTTCAAAAAAACCAAAAAAGGAAATACTGAAAAATATAAATATGATAAAGAAGATAATATTCAACCAAGGATTGGTTGAAATATTATTAAAAATTTCTGGTTGCACATTACCCGCTATATGAAAAGGCAAACTAGCTAACACATAAATTAAAAAGATACTCACCCCGTATAATAATCCGTTTTTGATTCCTTGCTTTTTTGTTTTAGATCTCTTGGTAAAAAATGAAACCGTAACGGGTATCATCGGAAATACACAAGGTGTTATTAAAGCAATTAAACCTCCTAAAAAACCAAGTAATAATAATTCCCAAGGACTAGAACTGCTATTCGTTGTTGCAGTAGCCGAGCCACAGGCATTAGCAGGGGCTTCGGTGGAGCCAGTAGGCAATAATATTTGAAAACCAGCTACCTTTTTTCCATTCGCAAGTGCTACCGACAATGGAATTTCTAAACTAAGAAATGAATCGGCCTTGGCCACATTCAATAACATTATAAGTTGCAAACTATCGGGCTGAAAACCACCAATAATTACAAGCTGCGTTAGCTCAAATGATTTATTGAAAACAAAGGCCTTTGTAAATAAAATATCTTTCTCTTCGGTTGGCTTAATAGAAAAAACAGCTTTGTTTTGAAATTTGGCTGTTTCAATTTTTGAACTTAATTCAGGTGCATTTAAGCCATCCACATTAGCTCCGTATACATGCCAGCCCTGCTTAATTTCTATGTTTGCCTTTACGATATAAGTACTATCGTTCACTAATACCGCTTTCGCTATAGCTGTCACAGGGCTTTGCGCTTGCGTTTTAACAGTTGTTAAACAAGCAATTAAAAATGCAAAACAGGCAAGTATTTTATTCAAAATAAAAAATTAAAATTGGATTATTGCAAGGCTACTTCAAAAGAAACCTTGGCAGGAGGCAAACAACGATCATCATTACAAATACTATATTCCACCACGCCCACTAAATTAGTTTTACTAGCTACTTTTAAATTCACAATTTGAATAAAATCGACTTTGTCGCTAAAAAAAGCAAGCTCTGTTTTGAAATTTTTATCATACATCTTTTGTAGTTTACCATTTTCTTTAGTTTTACCCGCTAATTGAATAAGTGGGTTTTTACTAAAAGTAAAAGTAGTAGGTATGGGGCCGCCACTTACAAACTGAGAGTAGATATGCCAAGGTGCATCAATAGCAGCCGTGGCCACTACTTCGTATTGCTTATCCGATTTTTTAATAGCGGTAAAACTCCATTTCACTGGATTAGGTTTTTGCGCATGTACATTCATTGCAAAAACTATACTACAAAATAAGACTACTAAATTTTTCATACACAAATATCTAAATTGTTAAAATTCTATATAATGATAAATATCACTTCTACTAATTCACTTTTAATTCTTCAAGCCCAGTATTTCAAATACTTTTTTACCATCTATATTACTTAATGCATTTGAGGTAGCGCGCTCGGGATGCGGCATCATACCAAATACATTACGCTTATCGTTACATATTCCTGCAATATCCATAGTAGACCCATTAGGGTTTGCTGTGCCACCTATCTTACCTTTTTCATCGCAGTAGCGAAATAATATTTGATTATTATTTTCTAAATGTGTTAAAGTAGCCTCATCAGCATAATATCTTCCTTCTCCATGCGCAATAGGTATTTGCAAAGCCTCACTTTTATCTGTTTTAATAAATACGTTTTTACAAATAAATTGTTGGTTAGCATTTTGCAATAGAGCGCCGGGCAATAAACCAGCTTCGCATAGAATTTGAAAGCCATTACAAACCCCTAATACTTTACCTCCTTTATGGGCAAATTCAATCACCGATTTCATCATCGGACTAAATTTAGCAATTGCCCCACAACGTAAATAATCTCCATAAGAAAATCCGCCTGGAAGCACAATGCAATCATCGGTAGTGAAATGAGATAGATCGCTATTTTTATGCCATAGCATTTCAACAGGATAACCCAAATCTTTTTCTAATGCATCTTGCATATCTCTATCACAATTCGAACCCGGGAATACTAATACACCAAACTTCATAGCTAA
>JBAXWU010000119.1:0-4099 GCA_037128235.1 Chitinophagia bacterium
AAAAAAGATAAATGGGGACTACCTGCTTTACATATTGATTGCGAGTTTAAAGAAAATGAAAAAAAGATGCGCATTGATATGAGAAACAGCGCGGCTGAAATGTTAGAAACCGCAGGTATTAAAAATGTTGGCACTTATGACAATATGCCTGCACCTGGTTTTTGTATTCACGAAATGGGAACGGCGCGTATGGGTAAAGATCCTAAAACATCGGTACTAAATAAATGGAATCAAATGCATGAAGCTAAAAATGTATTTATAACAGATGGTTCTGCAATGGCTTCTTCTGCTTGCCAAAACCCATCATTAACTTATATGGCACTTACTGCAAGAGCTGCCGACTTTGCTGTAAGTGAATTAAAAAAAGGAAACTTATAAGGTTTCCTTTTTTATACATTTTATTTTAAGAGAAGTAATTATACTAAGAGATCTAACTGATATTTTTGTAGCTATATTAGTAAATGATGTTTTATCCTTTAATTTCTATGTCTAATATTAGAGGCACCTGAAGTATTTGATTCTTTTACATTCGGGTTGCCTTTATAATTAATATCACTAGCCCCACTAGCACTTGCTTTTAAAATTTCTGTAACAGTTACACCCACATGACTTGCGCCAGAGGCTTTTAAAATAGCACCCTTTGCCGTTAAATTATATAATTTAGCATCACTAGCACCCGATATTCCTACTGACAAATCATCTACTGTTCCAGTTAATTCAATGTTTGAAGCGCCAGATCCTTCAATATCAATACTATTTGCTACTACTTCTCCTTTATAATCTGAAGCACCTGTTAATTGATACATTAATACGCCTGCCTTTAAATTTCCTCTAAAATCAGAAGCCCCCGATAATTTAATTCTCATTTTAGGAGACTCAATGGTATTTACTAAATGTACATTACTAGCCCCTGATGCTGTTAATGCATCTATATCTTTAATACTTACATAGGCCTTAGTTTTATAATTACCCCATTTTTTCCAACTAAACCAATTGCCTTTATCTCCTAATCTTATAATTAAAGTACCACCAACCACTTCTGTAATAATATGATCTCTGATTTCATCATTACTTGCACTTACTGCCACATCATTTTTATTGGACTGGGTTAAATACAAATCAATAGCACTTGACACGCTAATGGCTGTAAAACTGCTTACTTTTCTTAGCTCTGCATTTTCGTCATATACTATAGATGTTTTTTCCTGTGCATTCACTGCAAATCCAGCAAGTAATAAGAAGGCAAAAAGTATTTTTTTCATAATGTGTATTGTTTATTACTTAAAACGTAAATATTAGTATAAAGTTACAGCGCTTTGTATCATTTTACTACCTATTTTTGTATTGTCCTCGGGGTGCTGTAAAAGGCTGAGAAAAACCCGTTGAACCTGAACAGGGTAATGCCTGCGAAGGGAAGGTCATCGCAATTCTTGCGCAACTTTTCATAGCTATTCCCTGTTCCCAGTATCAATTTTTGAAACATGTAAACTTTAGTTATGTCTAAGTTATTGGGAACATTTGCCTTTTTATTAATGGTAGCCAACAGTATGGCTCAAACCAAGCCGTTATCTATTCAAAAGAAAATAGATAGCCTAAGATTAGAAACTGATAGCATCCGAAACCTCCCTCCTTTGGAAGTAAGGTCGGTGAGGGCTAGTGAAAACAGCCCATTTGCAATTAGCAACTTGAACAAGGCAAGTATTCAACAATTAAACTACGGGCAGGATCTTCCCTTTGTATTGCAAAACACCCCTTCTGTGGTGGTGAACTCAGATGCAGGAACAGGTGTGGGTTATACTGGCCTAAGAATTCGAGGTAGCGATGGCACTAGGATTAATGTAACCTTAAATGGTATACCTTATAATGATGCAGAAAGCATGATTACTTATTTTGTAGACCTACCCGATTTTAGCTCCAGTTTAAATAGTGTTCAAATACAAAGAGGTGTGGGTACTTCAACCAATGGGTCAGGTGCATTTGGGGCCAGCATTAATTTAGCTACCAATAATTATAATCCTGAAAAATACTTATCACTTCAAAGCAGTGCAGGTTCCTTTAATACTTTAAAAAATACTTTGCAACTAGGAACAGGCTTAATGAATAACCATTTTACCATTGATGGTCGTGTAAGTAATATAAGTAGCGATGGTTATATGGACCGAGCTAGTTCTAAATTAAAATCGTTTTATGTTAGTAGTACTTACTGGGGAAATAAGTCTTCTTTAAGACTAAATGTATTTTCTGGATGGGAGAAAACTTATCAATCATGGTATGGTGTACCTGAGGAATTATTAGCAACGCAAAGAACTTATAATCCGGCAGGTATGGAAAAAACCGATGCCCCTTATAAGAACCAAACCGATAATTACCAGCAAACACATTATCAATTATTTTATAATAAAACAATAAACTCAAAACTAAGTTGGAATACTGCTGTATTTCTGACAAGAGGCAAGGGCTATTACGAAGAATATAAAGGCGGTGTTCTATTGTCAGATTATATAACAAACCCTCCTAGTAATTCTATAAACGCTATTAGAATAAACCCTTATGCTATCATCGATTTAGTGAGAAGAAAATGGTTAGATAATAATTTTTATGGGCAGATAGCCTCACTTGTGTATGAAGAAGGAAAGAATAAATTTACACTTGGCGGCGCTTGGAATACTTATGATGGACTTCATTATGGAAGACTACCCTATTTACAATATTTGGGTATTCAACCTAATTTTAATTACTATTATAATAATGCTATTAAAAAGGATATTAATACTTATTTAAAATGGAATCATCAGCTAACTACTGCATTAAATAGTTTTGTAGATATTCAATATAGAAATGTTGCCCATAATATGTATGGCTTTGACCATAACCCCGACTTAATAGTAAAAAGAAACTTTAATTTCTTTAACCCCAAGGCAGGTTTGTTTTATAAATTAAAAAATACTAATTATTATACCAGTATAGCTGTTGCGCATAAAGAACCCAATAGAGATGATTTTGAAACAGCTACCAATGAACAACCTAAACAGGAAGTGCTTACAGATATTGAAACTGGCTTTACTAACAAAAAAGGAAGTTTTGAATGGAGTGCGAATGTTTATTTAATGTACTATAAAGACCAACTAGTGCTTACCGGTAAAATAAATGATATTGGCGCTTATACCAGAACCAATGTACCCAAGAGTAAAAGAATAGGGATTGAACTAGTTGAAAACTGGAAACTGAATTCATTTATAACTAGTACCGGAAACATTACGTTGAGTCAAAATAAAATAGATGCTTTTACAGAGTATTTTGACGACTATGATGCTGGAGGACAAGCATTCATTTTACATAAAAACACCGATATCACTTTGTCCCCTAATCTAACAGCCAATCATACATTAGGTATTAAATTAGGTACCAAATGGAATCTAAACTTAGTTAGCAAATATGTTTCTAAACAATACTTAGACAACACACAAAATGAATCAAGAACACTGAAAGCTTTCTTCTTACAAGACATTCATTTATCACATAATATTGTTTCAAAACCTAAATGGGCAATGCAAATTCAATTGTACGCCAATAATATACTCAATAAGTTATATGAACCCAATGGTTATACTTATAGTTATGTATATGGTGGCAGTATCACTACTTCCAATAACTACTTCCCAATGGCAGGCAGAAATTATTGGGTTAGCTTAAAAATTGATTTGAAATAAAAAATGTTTCTTCCCCTTGAGCATAGGTTAGATTTAACCAAAAAAAAGGTCCTGAATTTTCAGGGCCTTTTTATATAAAACCATAGATGATAACTAAACGAATTAGATTATCCAGGAAATTTCGCCTGCCAGTCCAACATGCCCCCTGAAACATTGACCACATTTTTAAAACCATAAGGCTCTAACATTAAACAGGCCTGACCACTTCTGTTGCCACTTCTGCAATAAATATATATGATCTCTTCTTTCATGTCCTCTATCTCGTCTAATTGTAAAGTTTGTACATGACCTAATGGAAGTAAGATACCACCAATATTAAATGCTTCGTGCTCATGTGGCTCACGCACATCTAGTAAATTAATTTTTTCTCCTGCGTCTAATTTTGCTTT
>JBAXWU010000012.1:0-25237 GCA_037128235.1 Chitinophagia bacterium
AGTTTATACTTCTGATTAATTTTTAAAAAGTGATCGCTTCTACTTTTATTTTGTGTTAATACATCCTTATTCTGTACGCCAATAATTTTATTAATGACTTTAGTAGAAATAGAGTCTCCTTTCTGATGGTTTAAATACAGTACTTGTAGTAGCTCTTTCTCAATAATGGTGAGTGAATGATAAAAATTATAATTCAATCTTGCCGTCACTTCTTTGGGTACTCTTTTCTTTCTTTGTCTATAGACAATAAAAAATATTCCAAATGCTATGAGTAAAGTAATAGAAACGCTGGGGGTAAAGTAAGGGATAACTTTATTGAAGAAAAACTGGGCTAAAGGGTTTTCTACTTTGTATACATATTGAATACTGCTTCGATCTAAATCATCGGCATTGATTTGATAGGTAGCATAGCTAAGTTTATTACGGGCTGTTATTTTGATTAAATAAGCAGTACTACCCAAATTAAATTGAAGTGATTCATAGGATTCCTTGGTAGTATACAAACTTAACCAAGGTTGTTTCATTATATTATTTCTTTGGGATGTTATTTTTCCAAATTCATTTTTCTTAAAATTGATCCAATAATAATCTAAGTAGTTTTGAAAAATAAGTATATCATTGATATTAAAATTATAATAATTAGCAGCTTGTAAAACCTTAATTAATTCGGGGTTGGTGGCACCTAAATTTGTCCAGGTATTTTTATGAAAATCAAATTCAAAACAGCTATCAATAGCATTGATAGAAAAATCCTTCGGCATGTTGGTATAGGCTAAGGATTTAGTGGTGTATAACTTACTTGCTTCAGCATCTACTTTATATTTAATAATATTTATATAATCGTCATAGCCATTGACAATAATATTACTTGGATACAATTCCCACTCATGTGTCTTAGGACTGAAATAAGTCATAATGCCTCGCATATGCCAAAAGCCAGCACCACCATACTGAAATAGGGTGTCATTTAGGTGGAATGTAAATGATTTGTAGTTTACCCCTGAGTGAACGGTGGAATCAATTCTTATTAAAGCATAGCTGCTTTTGTTCTTAGCTAGTTTATATAAACTGCCAGAACCTAAAGGTTGTATCCAGATTTCTTTTCCCTTTTTTACAAGGGCAATGTCTTTGAAAGTTTTGGTATCTAGGCCAAATTTAAACAGGGTACTATTTAGTTGTATGTTTAAGGGGTTAATACTATCTGCTGTAATAATATTAAGCAAGGCAATTTCTTGCTCTTGCAATGGGTTAATTACCTTTTTTTCTTGTGTATAGGAATGGCTAGCATGAATTATTAAAGCTAAACAAAGTATTATTCTAGAAAATTTCATACTGCTAATATAGTAGAAAATTTATAATAAGAAATTTACTTATTTGTTTTTATTCATATTTTATAATTCATAAATATGTATAATATTGTTAATAAATATTTTAAGTATAAAATATTTATTTCACTACTTAGTTTACTATTTATTTGGAACAAAGTCTAATCTGCATGCATATTTACATTATGAAAGTTGATATATTAATGAAATATTAAATATATCAATATTTTAAACTTTTTATCCTTTGGGGGAAGGATAATCGGGGTGATTGGGACTTGTCCTGGTCACCCCAAACTTTTTTAGGAAGACTTGGAACTTAGAGAAAATTCTAAGATAAATAGGATATTTACACTGCAACATTAAAATCGCGCAAGGCATCATTCAAGCTAGTCTTCAAATCGGTACTTGGCTTTCTTTGTCCAATAATTAAAGCACAGCTAACCTGGTAGTCGCCTGCAGGGAAGGTTTTTTTATATGTTCCAGGTATAACAACACTTCTGGCAGGTACACGGCCCTTGTATTCAATAGGGGTAGCTCCACTTACATCTATAATTTTAGTGCTTTGGGTTAAAACCACATTGGCCCCTAATACCGCTTCTTTTTCTACATGTACGCCTTCTACCACAATACATCTACTTCCAATAAAACAGCCGTCTTCTATAATCACAGGGCTGGCTTGTAAGGGTTCCAAAACACCTCCTATTCCAACACCCCCACTTAAATGAACCCCTTTACCAATTTGAGCACAGCTTCCCACAGTCGCCCAAGTATCCACCATAGTGCCTTCATCTACATAGGCCCCAATATTTACATAGCTAGGCATTAAAATCACATTCTTGGCTAAGTAAGCGCCATATCTTGCAACCGCATGTGGTACAGCTCTTACGCCTAATGCAGCATAGTTCGATTTCAATAACATTTTATCATGAAACTCAAAAGGGGCAAGCTCCCAGGTTTGCATAGGTTGAATACCAAAGTATAATAAAATAGCTTGTTTAACCCATTCGTTCACTACCCATTTTCCGTCAATGGGTTCGGCCACTCTTAAACGACCTTTATCCACTTCTTCAATAACTGCATGCACAGCTGCACTGTAATTAACGTCTTTTAATAAACCACGATCGGCAAAAGCAGCTTCTATTTTGTTCTTTAATTCCATTTTTTTAATTTGAACAAATTTACAAACTAGACCTTTATTAAGCTTAATTAATTTTACACAATAACTAAGCTGAATAACTAAGCTGAATTTATTTAAAGGGGATTGTTTAATTTGCAACATGTTTGTTTATGAAGAAGATATACAATTATGTTTAGCTACCCTTCAAAAAGGGGGGCTCATCTTATATCCCACCGATACTGTTTGGGGTATTGGTTGTGATGCTACTAATGACGAAGCGGTATCAAAAATATTTGCCTTAAAAAAAAGAGTAGATACCAAGGCCATGATAGTATTATTAGCTGATGAAGCCGAAATTGCCCACTATGTCGCAGATAATAATTTACAAATATTTGATTACATAAAAGGTATTCATAAACCCACCACCGTCATTTATCAAAAGGCCATTAACCTTGCCAAAAATTTAGTAGCAGTAGATGAGTCGGTGGCCATTCGAATTACCAAGGACGCTTTTTGTAAAGATTTAATGAAAGCATTGGGTAAACCTATTGTAAGTACTTCTGCTAATATTTCTGGATACCCCACACCTTTATGTTTTGCAGATATATCTATAGAAATTAAACAGGGCGTTCAATATGTGGTGAAGCATAGGCAGGAAGAAACCAGTATGCAAATGCCTTCTTCCATAGTAAAATGGGATGAAGCCGGAAATTTAATTATTATTCGTCCTTAAAATTATCCATGCAAAAAATACTTGTTATACAAACTGCCTTTATTGGTGATGTAGTGCTAGCTACTGCCTTAATAGAATCGCTGCATCAGCAGTACCCTCAGGCAGCTATTGATGTAGTGGTGAGAAAAGGGAATGAAAATTTATTTAACGAGCATCCATTTATTTCAGAACTTATTGTTTGGGATAAAAAAAATAGTAAATATTTGAATTGGCTAAGTATTTTAAAAAAAATAAGAGCGAAAAAATATGAACTATTAATAAATGTCCAAAGGTTTACAGCTACTGGTTTGTGGACCATTTTATCTAACGCCACTATTACCATTGGTTTTGATAAAAACCCCTTTTCATTTTTATTTACTCATAAAGTAAAGCATGATTTAGCTATACTAAATCAGGATGTTTTAGTAGGTGAAATTTCAAAGACTGAAGTACATGAAATAAATAGAAATCATAAATTAATAGAATCATTGGGTGCATTGAAACTTTGCATGCCTAAATTATATCCAACAAAAGCCGACTACGAAAAAGTAAAAATTTATCAAACAGAAAAATATATAACCATTGCGCCAGCTTCTGTTTGGTTTACTAAACAATTTCCTTTGACTGCATGGGTAAGTTTAATGAATGAATTAAATTTTGAAGGTCCTATTTATATTTTAGGGGGCCCTTCAGATAAAGCCCTTGGCGATCAAATTATAAATGAATTAGTAAGCTTGCATTCAAAAGCTTCCAATACTTCAATTACCTCCAATACTTCTAATACTTCCAATACTAAAACTGCTTCTAAAAAAATAATTAACTTAAGTGGCGCATTAGGTTTTTTAGCATCTGCTACCTTACAGCAAAAAGCAGTTATGAACTATGTAAACGATTCTGCTCCATTACATTTTTGTTCAGCTGTGAATGCACCCGTGGTGGCCATTTATTGTTCTACCATTCCTGCTTTTGGTTTTGGCCCTTTATCTACAAATTCTTTTATAGTAGAAACCCAGCAAAAACTTAGCTGTCGCCCCTGTGGTTTACATGGCAAGAAGCAGTGTCCTTTTGGCCATTTTAATTGCGCCAAAACCATTGAAAATGCTCAATTAATAGCCCCATTGCTACAAATGGCCCAACATTAGTACTTTTGTAGCCATGCAAATTCAATTTACACAAGAAGAAGAATCTATATTTAATATTGTAGCTAAACAAGCTGCTTTATTGAATACACCTGCATTTGCAGTAGGTGGCTTTGTGCGCGATAAAATATTGAATCGTCCCACTAAGGATATAGACATAGTTTGTATTGGAGATGGCCTAGCCTTAGCTACCGCCTTTGCTAATCAATTCACCCCCAGACCTCCAGTTTCTTTATTTAAAACTTTTGGAACAGCGCAGGTGAAATTAGATACTATTGAGATTGAGTTTGTGGGCGCTAGAAAAGAAAGTTATGCTAGAGAAAGTAGAAAACCATCGGTCAGTCCGGGCACTATTGAGGACGATCAGAACAGAAGAGACTTTACCGTCAATGCTTTAGCTATTTCTTTAATTGAAAATGATTTTGGAAAAGTAATGGATCCTTTTGGAGGCTTAGAAGACTTAACGAATAAAATTTTAAGAACACCATTAGCTCCAGAAAAAACTTTTGACGACGATCCGCTTCGAATGATGCGGGCTATTCGTTTCGCCACTCAATTAAATTTTGAAATAACCACTGAAACATTTACGGCCATTCAAAAAATGGCAGCTCGTATTTCCATTGTTTCACAAGAGCGTATTACCGATGAATTACAAAAAATAATGCAAACCGCAGTACCTTCTAAGGGTTGGTATTTATTAAAAGAAGCAGGTTTACTGGAAAATATATTTCCTATTTTATTACAATTGGAAGGGGCTGAAACCATGGATGGTATTGGGCATAAGGATAACTTCTCACATACCTTACAAGTATTAGATAATGTGGCCGCCACTAGTGACGACATCTGGCTGCGTTGGGCGGCTTTATTACACGATATAGCCAAACCCAAAACTAAAAAGTTTGAAACTGGTTTTGGTTGGACCTTTCATGGGCACGAAGTAGTGGGCGCAAGAATGGTACCTAAAATTTTCACGCAGTTGAAACTACCCTTGAATGAAAAAATGAAAATGGTACAAAAATTGGTGGCACTTCATTTACGCCCTATTTCCTTAACGAAGGAATCGGTAACCGATAGTGCTATTAGAAGATTATTATTTGATGCAGGTGATGATATTGATAGCTTAATGTTACTATGCGCTGCCGATATCACAAGTAAGAATAAAATAAAAGTAAAACGTTATTTACAAGGCTTTGATTTTGTCAAAGAAAGACTAGTGGAAGTAGAACAAAAAGACAGCATTAGAAATTGGCAACCTCCTATTACAGGAGAGATGATCATGGAATTATTTGCTATTGAGCCTTCAAAACAAGTAGGTGTAATAAAGGACGCTATTAGGGAAGCCATATTGGATGGGCTTATCCCCAATGACTATGATGCTGCCTATGGCTTCATGTTAAAAGAAGCTGAAAAACTAGGCTTATTTCCTATAATAAAATAGTAATTTAGCGTTTTAAAATACCAAAATGGCCGTATTAAAATTTAGAGTTTCTTGGGAAGAGGATGATGCAATATACCGTGATGTTTTGGTGAAGCACACGCAAAATTTTCAAGACTTACATATTATTATATTAAAAGCTTTTGAATTTGACCAAAAGCATGATGCCACTTTTTATAGAAGCAACGATACTTGGCAAAGAGGAAGAGAAATTAGTAAAGAAGTCTACGACCGTGCTTATAAAGTAGCTCCTTTATTAATGGCAGAGACAGCTATAGGCACCGAAATAATTGATACCAATCAACATTTTATTTACGAATATGATTTTGTAAAGTCATGGTCTTTTTTAATTCAACTTATACAAGTAGTTAAAAATGCCGATGCAGATATGACGCTTGAATATCCGCTGGTATCTCGTATTGAAGGAGTGGGGCCTATGCAATATGGCACCAAGGGTTTACTAGGTGAAAAATTCGCAGACATTGAAGAAAAATATGATTTAAATGAAGCCAAAGAGGGTTTTGGTCAAGAAGGGGAAGAAGATGCGCATGCATCTGATGATGAAGGCGATGATAGTGATGATGCTGATGACAATGATGATTCTAATGAAGAAGAAGACGCTGATAATAAACAGGATAATGAGTCTGGTTCTGAGTTTTTCGAAGGAGAAGCGTTTTAGCATTTTATATAGCCATTGCAGTTTTCAAATGCCCGTTGATTCCATTAAAACTTATTTCAAATTAAATTTAGAAGCTAATTAATATGTCCAAAACTGTATACATAGTGTTAGGTCCTACTGCTGTAGGAAAAACAAGTTTTGCTATTGCGCTTGCTCAAGTATTAAATACAGAAATTATTTCAGCAGATGCTCGTCAGTGTTATAAAGAAATGAATATTGGAGTAGCCAGACCCAGTGCCGATGAATTAAAAGCGGTGCCTCATCATTTTATTGCATCACATTCCATTACTGAAAATATCAATGCCTCTTATTTTGAAAATTATGCCTTGGGAAAAGTGCAAGCTTTATTCACTACAAAGGATACAGTTGTCATGGTAGGAGGAACGGGATTATATATTAAAGCATTTTGCGAGGGCTTAGATTTAATTCCAGCAATTGAGACTAGTATACGAGAAAATATTATTACACAGTACGAGCAATTAGGAATGAGGTGGTTGCAAAAAGAAGTATCGGTAAAAGATCCTCAGTATTGGGAAAAAGGCGAGCAAAAAAATCCACAGCGTTTAATGAGGGCCTTAGAAGTAATGCTAGGAACTGGTTCTTCAATAACAAGTTTTCAAAACAAAAAACCCATTGAAAGACCCTTTAAAATAGTGAAAATTGGCCTTGAATTACCTAGGGAAGAATTGTATGAGAGAATTAATACTAGAGTATTGAATATGGTTGAAGATGGTTTGGAAAAAGAGGTTAAAAGCTTAGAAGCTTCTGCTCATTTAAACGCGTTACAAACAGTAGGTTATAGCGAGTGGAAGGACTATTTCGAACAAAAAATAAGCATTGAAAAAGTCATAGAAAATATTCAACAAAATACCCGCCATTACGCAAAGCGCCAAATGACCTGGTTTAAGCGAGACCTTGCCACCACTTGGTTTAAGGCGGATAGTATTGAGCCTAAGCAGGTTTTATTACAATAGTTTAATATTTTTAGAAATTAACATATTAAATGCCCTAGCCTTCCAAATTATGGTTATTTTTATTTCATAATATAGCCACTAATATGGTGGCATATTCATTACATTTTATTTAAAACTTTAAGTATGCAAAAACTAGGAAGCTTCCTATTGGTAAGTCTTTTTTTAATGACTGGGACTTTGGCAAAAAGCCAAACCATCAAATTTGAAAAATATACTTTACCCAATGGATTAAAAATTATTTTACATGAAGACCATTCTGCACCCGTAGTGGCAGTGACGGCACTTTATCATGTAGGTTCAAAAAATGAAGACACTGCAAGAACTGGATTCGCCCATTTCTTTGAACATTTATTATTTGAAGGAACCGATAATATCAAAAGAGGTGAGTTTGATAAGTATGTAACCAATGCAGGAGGTGCTTTAAATGCAAATACTTCTCAAGACCGCACTTTTTATTATGAACTACTTCCCTCTAATCAAGTAGACCTTGGTCTTTGGTTAGAGAGTGAGCGTATGATGCATGCTAAAATTGAACAAATTGGAGTAAATACACAACGCGAAGTGGTAAAAGAAGAAAAGCGTCAAAGAATAGATAACCGTCCTTATGGTTCTTTTTTAAATGAAATTCTTATAAGAGCTTACAAAGTACATCCTTACAAATGGTCACCTATTGGAAGTATGGATCATTTAAATGCTGCCAAACTAGAAGAGTTCATTCAATTTTATAAAACTTATTATGTGCCTAATAATTGTGTTTTATCTATTGCGGGAGATATCAATATCCCTGAATTAAAGAAAAAAATTGAAGCTTATTTCGGCCCTATTGCGAAAGGAACATTAGCTATTAACAGACCTAGTATTAAAGAGCCACCTTTAGGGGGGGAAGTGCGTGACAATGTATATGACAATATTCAGTTGCCAGCGGTATTACATGCTTATCGTGCTCCTAAGCAAGGTGGGGACGAGTATTATGCGTTTAATGTACTCTCTACTATTTTATCTGGAGGAGCTTCTTCTAGAATGAATAAGACCTTGGTAGATACAAAACAATTAGCAGTAGCTGCTCAGTCGGTTCCTTTCTTTAATGAAGACGATGGCTTATTTATTGCATTAACTGTTGCTAATATGGGTGTTAAAGTAGAAACTTTAGAAGAGAGTATGGATAGCGTTGTGAATGGATTAAAGTTAGGACTTGTGGGCGAGCGTGAATTTCAAAAAGTGAAAAACCAAATTACCACCGACTTAGTAGATAGTAAAGGAACTATGGCAGGTATTGCAGAAAGCTTATCTAATAATGAAGTGTATTTTGGAGACGCGAATTTAATTAATACCGAATTAGAGAAATACAATAAAGTAACTAGAGAAGATGTTTTAAAAGTGGCTAAAAAATATTTGAATAAAGACAATAGGGTAGTACTTCATTATTTACCAAAAGAAAAAACAACTAAATAAATAAGACTATTCAAAGTGTCAAAAAATAATTTTATGAAAAAATATATATACAGTTTCTTATTTTCTGTGCCCTTTCTTTCAATGGCACAAACAGTGGATAGAACTAAGTCTCCTGCGCCCGCTAAGGCACCCTTAATACAAGTGGCTAGCCCCGTCAAGTTTACTTTAGCGAACGGCTTGCAAGTATTTGTAGTTAAGAATACAAAACTGCCTAAAGTCACTGCTACATTGGCTTTAGACGTGGAAGGTTATAAAGAAGGGGATAAAGCAGGTCTAGCCGATATGTCGGGTCAACTACTTAAAAGAGGAACAGCCACTAAATCAAAAGCTGAATTAGATGAAGCCGTTGAATTTTTAGGCGGTAGTTTATCTACCTCTAGTGGGGCAGCTTCAGTAAGTTCTTTAAAAAGTAATTTTCCCAAATTAATGGAGTTAATGTCAGAAGTAATTTTACATCCCGCTTTATCTTCTATTGAATTAGAGAAAGTAAGAAAGCAAATTATTTCTGGTATTGAATCGAGTAAAGATGATGCAGATGCTATTTCTAATAATGTAATGAAGAAATTAGTCTATGGTGCGAATCATCCCTTTGGAGAAATTACCACTACTAAAACAGTGAATGCTGTAAAAGTAGAAGATATAAAAAACTTTATTAAAACCTATTGGATACCTAATAATGCTTATTTAATTTTTGTAGGGGATATCGATCCAGCTAATGCAAAAGCGCTAGCTGAAAAGAATTTCGGTACTTGGGCCAAGGGTGTTTATGCAAGGCCTGTTTATGAGAAGCCTGCGCTTCCTGCTTCCACTTATGTGGCCATTGTGGATAGGCCAGCCTCTGTTCAAAGCGTGGTCGCAGTGGCTTCCACTGTTAATCTATTAAAAGGTTCACCCAATGATATTCCTTCTAATGTGATGAATAATATTTTAGGAGGTGGTTTCTCTGGAAGATTATTTGCCAACTTACGTGAGAAGCATGGCTTTACTTATGGCGCTTATTCTTCTATTGCTCCTAGTAAGCAAATAGGTATGTTTAGTGCTGAATCTTCGGTTAGAAATGAAAAAACAGATAGTTCTATTCAAGAAATATTAAATGAATTAAATATTATACGTAATACTAAAGTGGGAGATACAGAGTTAAGCCGTATGAAAAATTATTTAGCGGGAGGTTTTGCTCGTTCTTTAGAAAGTCCAAATACGATTGCTAATTTTGCTTTATCTATTGCTGTAAATCATTTACCTGCGGACTATTACCAAAAATACTTAACTAATTTAGCAGCAGTAGACGCTCAAAAAGTACAAGAAGTAGCTACCGCTTTATTGAACCCTGCTAAAATGCATATTGTCATTGTAGGTAATGCAAAGCAAATTGCTAAAGGCTTAGAAAAATATGGTCCAGTTAAATATTTTGATATTGAGGGTAATGAAGTAGCTGCACCCACTGAAGTAAAAGCAGATGCTAGTTTAACACCTGCAGCATTAATGGAAAAAGCCATTGCAGCGGTAGGTTCAAAAGAAGCTTTAGATAATGTGAAAGATGTTCAATTAAAAGGAACTGCCAGTGTAATGGGCCAGTCTTTAGAAATGAAGCAAACAATAGTAATGCCAGGTAATTCAGTTACCACTATGTCAATGGGCGGTATGGCCATGATGAGACAGGCAGTGGTAGATGGTAAATACTCTGTTTCACAACAAGGACAGGAAGCACCTATTACAGATGATTTAAAAGAAGGTTTGGATGAATCTGCATCTCTTGCACCAGAGCAATTATACCTTGCAAAAGGCTATGGTTTAAAAATTGTAGGTGCAGAAAAAGTAGATGGTAAAGAAGCCATTGATGTTGAAGTAACAACACCTTCTAAAAAAGTATCACACCGTTTTTATGACGCTAAAACATTTTTATTAGTAAAGACTTCAAAATCGGAAGAGGTACCTGGAAGAGGCACTATGACGCAACAACAATTTTACAGTGGCTACCAAACTGTGAATGGAGTACAAATACCTTCAGCAATGCTTATCGATATGGGTCAAATGAAAATTAATGTTAAGTATACAGACATTAAAATAAATCAAGGACTAAAGACAGCTGATTTAAAATAGGGTTAATTATCCTACACAAAAAAGCCATCCCGAGGGATGGCTTTTTTTATATCAATGCAATTATATTAGAACCTTATACCGTATCCAATATTAAATAGTAATTGGTTGCCTGTTACGCTAGCATACGTATTAGGCTTATCGTTTAAGCGGTAAGGGAATAGGGCATCCTTCGTGCTAGAGCTAATAATGGTAAAGTCAATAAAGTTTCTATTGGTTCTATAACCAATACCACCACTTATTACTGTTCTTGAAGCTTTAAGGGTTTCATCTTTATAAGGAGAACCATAATAAGCAGCACCGCCTCTTATCATCCAGTTGCTTGTTATTTTTATTTCAGAACCAATTTTAAAATTAATATTGTTTTTATAAGAAGCCTTAACAGCGCTATTAATTAAATTGTAATAATCGCTGGTAGCTTTATCGTAGTTATTAGAATAAAAACGAGTAGCTGCGTAGTTTATAAATTCTAAATCGGCAGAAATAAATCCAAGTGGCTGAGAAGGCTTGCTAGGAGAGGCAAAAAAGTAACTTGTGCTTAATATTGCTTTAGTGGGTGTGGCTACCGTATATTCTCTGGTACCAGGATATCCATTATTCAATTCACTAGAACTAGCCGACTGAATACCTGCATACTTTTCTGTATTGGTAGTCATGCTTGCACTCATTTGATCTCTAAATGAAATGATTTGAGGTGTATGAATAGTGAAACCCACTCTTAAAAAAGATTCAGGCTTGTATATAATACCCAACTTGGCTCCTAAACCCCAGCCTCTTGAAGAAAAATGTTCATCTATTACAAAACCGCCAAAATTATTATCCGGATTAGAAGTAGCATCAGCCTCAGAATAAGTTACACTTTTGGTGTAATTAATCATAGGCAAAACTAAACTTGCCCCTAGGTATAATTTATCTTCCATATTGCCACCCCAGCCAAAGGCTAGTTCATCATAGCTACCCGTAGTGATCGCATCATATGACTGGTTTACTCCAGTAGAAATAGGCACAAGGCTTTGGTAGCCTGTAACAGCTCCCTTTGCATTAGCAGTAGTGTCTACTAAATAAGTTCTAAAAGCGAGTGAACTTCCAAAAATATAATTACCTAAGGCAGCATTGGTATCGGCTTGGTCACCTACTAATTCTTCTAAATATTTTTCTGAAAAGCTGCTAAAATTATTCTTACCACCAAAACTAGAGTGGTTATTATAATTCGCTATTTGATTGAATGTAATAGAGAAGGCAGTGCTAGTCCAATTGTTTCTTTTTTGTCCATCGGCGAATACTATTCCTACTGAGCCAAAATTAGATTTTGAATCGGTAGTGGAAGAACTAGTTCCTCTGTAGGTGAAATTATTAGTTTGCACTAAGAATTTGGGCGTTAATAACAACTCACTTGATTTATAGAAACCTAAACCCGCTGGGTTAATATGGTTGGAAGATAAATCACCCCCTAGAGAACCCATGGCACCACCTAAGGCATTACTTCTAGCTGTTCCACCGGGAGCAAACCAAGAAAGACGAAGACCGTCTTGAGGTTCTTGTGCATAGATGGTTAAACTAGATCCCATTAATATTAAAAAAAATAATTTCTTCATAATTGATACTTTGATTTTAAAAACTTACTTCAAAAACTTACTTCAAAAACTTACTTCAAAACTTAGCAGTTCCTAAAATTGGTTTATGGTATTCTTGCGGCACGAGGGCTACTTGAAGAACTACCAGCGCTATTAAAGCCAGCACTTCTTCCACCCGCATTACTATTGCCACTATTGTTATTGTTACTACTTTGGAAGCTTGCTCTGTTATTATTATTATTACTGCTGTTTGTTTGATTTTGATTGCCCCCATTATAGTTGTTATTAGAAAAATAACGAGCAGGACGATCATAGCTATTAGCATAATTCGTATTGGTATTACTAGTAACAACACGCTTCATTAAATTTCCAAAATTACTATTCAATGTTGGGTTGCTAGTATATCTTGTATTGCCTGTTGTGGTATTCACACTATTGTTTTCATTGTTATAACCACGCGTATTTCTATAAGCATTAATTGCTGAAGGGCTAGCTTGACCTACACGAGGTGATTGATAAGGTCTGCCATTGTTTGTAAAGCCACCACCACCAATATAGCCACCACCAACACCATTATTATAATGAATGCCTCCATATGGATTGTAGAAACTTGAATAGTAAGGGTTCCAGCCGCCGTAACCGAATCCGCCATAACCAAAACCACCAAATCCACCATAACCCATTCCATATCCGAAACCGCCGTAGCCAAAGCCACCGTAACCGAATCCAAAATCGTCAAAGCCCCAGCCCATTCCACCATAACCCCAACTCATGTATGGGTTATAACCACCCCAACCCATTGAATAGCTTGGGCCAAATGGAGAATACCATGATGAACCGTAGTAACCACTATACCAACTATTCCAGCCAAAATAAGAAGGGTAGAAAGCGCTATTGTATCTTGGATCATTCCAATAACCCCAATCGTCTATGCCGCTCCATCTATTTCTATTGGCCACTTTTAATCTTAAATAACGGTCGTCCTGATAGTTTTGATATTCTTGATATTCTTCTTCTGGAGCCAATCCATTTTGTACTTTTTCAGCAGCTACTAATTTTTCCGAACTCACTACTTTATTATTGGGAGTATAGTATAAGTCATCGGTAGCAACAGTTGTAGCTTGTTGCAAACTAGTACAGCTAGTTCCAAAAAAACTAAAAGCCACTATGCCTATGGCAATTAGCCTCAAATAAGTGTTAGTTTTTTGCGTGTTCATTTTCGTAAGTTTTAGGTTTTTATATGCCCCTTAATTAGCATACATTTGCTTATATAAAGGTATTGAAAAATAGTATATAGAGCGTTTTTCGTACATTATAAAAATTACTATAAAATTGTTAAGATTTTTACAATGGCAAAGGAACTAACTACAAGGGCGCAGGATTACTCTCAATGGTATAATGACTTGGTCATCAAAGGCGAACTTGCCGACTACAGTGCCGTTAGAGGTTGTATGGTCATAAAGCCTTATGGTTATGCTTTATGGGAAAATATGCGTGATGTTTTAGACAAAATGTTCAAGGACACTGGTCACCAAAATGCCTACTTCCCTTTGTTTGTGCCTAAATCGCTGTTTGAAGCGGAAGAAAAGAATGCAGAAGGCTTTGCCAAAGAGTGTGCTGTGGTTACCCATTACCGTTTAATTGCCGACCCTAATAATAAAGGAAAATTAATGGTTGACCCGGAAGCTAAATTAGAAGAAGAATTAATTGTGCGTCCCACCAGTGAAGCCATTATTTGGAATACCTATAAAACTTGGATTCAGTCTTATCGTGATTTACCTATTTTAGTAAATCAATGGGCCAATGTGGTAAGATGGGAAATGCGTACGCGTTTATTTTTACGCACTGCAGAATTTTTATGGCAGGAAGGACATACTGCGCATGCCACTGCAGTGGAAGCCATTGCAGAAACCAAACAAATGTTGAATGTATATGCCGACTTCGTAGAAAATTGGATGGCAGTACCTGTATTAAAAGGAGTGAAAACAGCCAATGAGCGTTTTGCAGGTGCAGAAGATACTTATTGCATTGAGGCACTTATGCAGGATGGAAAAGCATTACAAGCGGGTACATCCCATTTCTTAGGACAAAATTTTGCAAAAGCATTTGATGTTAAATTTAGTGATCAAAATAATAAGCAAGAATATGTTTGGGCTACTAGCTGGGGTGTAAGTACAAGATTAATTGGAGGACTAGTGATGACACATAGTGACGACGAAGGTTTAGTATTACCTCCACGCATTGCTCCTATTCAAGTGGTGATAGTGCCTATTTATAAAGGAGAAGAACAAAAACAAGTATTGGATGAAAAGGTAGCAGAGATGGTAAAATCCTTTAAGGCAGCAGGCATTAGAGTGAAATACGATAATTCAGATCATGCAAGACCAGGATGGAAATTTGCGGAGTATGAATTAAAAGGAGTGCCTATTCGTATTGCCATTGGTGCACGCGATTTAGAAAATAAACAAGTTGAATTAGCACGTCGTGATACCAAAGAAAAAGCCGCTGTAGCCATGGAAGGTTTAACGCAAACAGTAGAAAATTTATTAGTAGAAATTCAAAATAATTTATTTGAGCGTGCTAAAAAATACCGCGACGAACATATTACTAAAGTAGAGACTTGGGATGAATTCATGCAAGTCTTAGATACTAAGGGAGGGTTTATTTCCGCCCATTGGGATGGTACTGCTGAAACGGAAGACAAAATTAAAGAACTAGCCAAAGCGACTATTCGTTGTATACCCTTAGACAATGCTTTAGAAAATGGAAAATGTGTTTTAACGGGCAACGATTCTACACAACGTGTTTTATTTGCAAGGGCTTACTAGCTTAGTAAGTTTCCCTAAAAAATTCCTTTAATAATTTTCTTTAATAAGTTTCCCTAAAATATTCCTCTAAAAAATTCCTCTGATAAGTTTTAAACTCAATGAAACAAAAACCAATACCTGATGCCCTTATGCCTTATTTAGAAGGGAAGGTATTACTACTAGATAAACCTATTGGTTGGACTTCCTTTGATATTGTAAAAAAAGTACGCAACCTAACTAGGGTCATAAAAGTAGGACATGCAGGCACACTGGATCCCTTGGCTACAGGCCTTCTTATAGTTTGTACGGGTAAGTATACCAAGTCAATAGATGCTTATATGGGTATGCAAAAAGAATATACAGGCACGATGGTTTTAGGTGCCACCACACCCACATACGATTTAGAATCGGAGCCTGAAAATTTTAAAAACACGGAAGCTTTAACCAATGAACTTATTCAAAAAGCTACACTTCCATTTATAGGTGAAATTTTTCAAATTCCTCCGCAACATTCAGCCATCAAAAAAGACGGCAGAAGATTATATGAATCGGCAAGATTAGGCATTGAAGTAAAAGTAGATCCAAGAAAAGTAACCATAGAAAGTTTTGAGATTACTAAAATTGATTTACCTCAAGTAGAATTCAAAGTGGTTTGCTCTACAGGCACTTATATTAGAAGCTTGGTAAAAGATTTTGGAGAGACTTTAGAAGTAGGTGCCTATATGAGTGCGCTTCGAAGAACACGTATTGGAGATTTTAATATAGAAAATGCCAGACTTTGGCAGGATATAGAAGCAGAAGTAAATTTATTATTGGAAGGGTAATATTAAAGTATAATATTGAAAGGAAAATATTATATAATATTAGAAAGGTAGTCCAATACCAAATTGAACTGCGTAGTTATTTACTTTTACACCATTCGGTTTTACTTCAGCCCATTTTATATGCTGTAAGTCAAGCCAGCCCTCATTTTGAAGACGAGTGGGGTCCTTCATTTTAAGGGCTAGATCAACTCTTATAATAAAATAATTAAAATCCATTCTTAAGCCTGTACCTAATGCAACAGCAATGTCTTTGTATAATCTATCTAATTTGAAAACTGCTGAAGGATCTGGGCCAGTTTCTCTGATGTTCCAAATATTTCCTATATCTGTAAATACAGCCGAACCTATTTTATAAGAACCCCATTGGAATAAAGGGAAGCGATATTCTAAATTGGTTTCTAATTGGAAATCACCAAATCGATCAAAGCTCTGGCTTTTAAAACTGGTATCATAAAACTGAGAACTACCCAGTCCCAATTGTCTTAAGCCCCAGGCGCGCATACTATAGGGGCCGCCTGCTGTGAATTGTTTAAAGAAAGGCAGTTGTCCTTTTAACTTGGGGTCATTGCTATAATTATTACCCCAGCCACCCATAAAACGCCAAGCGAGTTCGGTGTATGGATACTTGTATAATTTTCTTAATTCGATTTCTGCTTTAATATATCTGTATATGCTTGAAGATGCACCATTCAATAAACCTGTTAAACCCCCTGCTTCCTCAATACCTATTCTTACATAATTATTTTGGTTTGGATGTTGAAAAGATGTTCCAGTACTTAAATAATTAAAAGTTTGACTTATCACATTACCCTCGTTAAAAGAAGAACGCAAGAAGGGGTTCAATATTAATAAACTATCGAGTTTAGCAAACTTGTTAAGATGATATAGCTCGACATTGATAGGCTTGTAGGTCAAAATATTCTGAGTCCCATTTTTATTTTTCTTCAATTCATAACCCCAATTGGTTGTAAAAGATTTTAGTTTATAATAATCTAACCTATTAATATAAGCACCATTCAAAGAAAAGGTTGTTCTGGTTTGATTGGTATAAGTGGATCGTTTAGTAACAAATGGAATGATAAGATTAGGAAAACTATAAGTATGACCTAGGTTGAATAGTAAGGTTTGCGTAAAATTATCTTTGCCATTATTTACATTTAATTCAATTCCTGTTCTCGCGCTTGTTATAGAAGAGATTGATTTTTTTTGCACATTTCTATCGCGAAAAGTAAGGCTGGTAGAAAGTCCCAATAAATTACCTGAGACCAACTGGGAATTATTTTTACTACCTTCTATATCAAAATTAAAACTATGTCTTAAAGAGGGTGTTAAAAAATAATGCAAATAAACGCTATCGTTATGTAGGGTGGTTCTAGCATCCACTTGTTGCCATGCACCGAGGCTGCTAAAGTTATTGAGTGTTTGGTAATATGCATTTTCATTAAAGAGGTCTCCTTTTTTTATAATGGATTGTTCTTCAAATAAAGTAGATTTAAATTTATACTGAGTATAAGTTTGTATAATATTTTTATATACTTCTTTTTGAGGTAAGCCATTAGCCAATAAAGTATCGGGGTTGTCGGATAATTTCAAATCGGTATAAAAAATTTGCTGACCGGTAGGGTATTGTTTAAACTCGTTATTACTATTACTATTATTGCTATTATTATTATTGTTACTATTATTACTATTGTTATTGCGTAACTGAAAGCTAAGCTTCCAAAGTGGTTGGTCCTTTTCTGTTTTTTGGGCCACTAGTATTTGATTTATTTGATCTAATGGGTCCAGGCTTAGCTCCATTAATTGCTGATTCAGTGTATCTACTTCTGCAAATATTTTTTCTTTGGTAAAATAATAATATCCATTGGCTCTAAATAATTCAACAAGTCGGTCTAATTCATTATTGATAGATTCATTGGAATAGGCCATCCCTTTTTTAACATAGGCAAAAGCAGTATTCTTTTTTGCAATGGATTGTAATAGGCTATCATTTAATTCGTAGACAACAGAATCAATAAGCGTTTTTTTATTCAATTGAATTTGCATGGTTAGATGCGCCCTCCACTCCTCTTTAACGGTATCTACTTTTACAACGGGAGTTAGTATAGGATGGTTGTATCCTTTAGTAGCCAAATAATTTTTCATAAACTGACTAGAAGGTTCCAATTTATCTTCTTGATAGCGCAGGGGTTGTAGGAGGGTATTAAAAACTCCAAATTGGCGTACTTGTTTTGCTTTTACGCTATCGTCCCAGTAATTAGAAAGTTCGTTGGCGAGCGTTAGGGCTTCTATGTTGTTATTGGCATCTTTGATTACTACTTTATTGTCATAAACAAAGCTCATTTGCTTTGGATAGTCATGAATGACTGCTTTTTTCAAGTCTGCGCATGCATTTAATAAAAATAAAAGACCAAGAAGGTAAAATCTTGAGAAGAAACTAATATTTTTAAGCCTCCGTAATTGCATGTAAATGATAAGTAATAGTGAGCTCAAATATATTCAATCTTTTGCCCATAAAAAACATTGGGTGGAAGAATCTGTGTTTATAGTGGAAGGCCCTAAGTTGTTGGAGGAATTATTGGCTTCCCATTGGGTGGTTCGTAAAATTATAGCCTTGCCTGACTGGATTCAAGCACAGGGTCATTTGCCTTGCGAAGTAGTGGAAGTAGATGAGGTAATGTTAGGCAGATTAAGCCTATTACAAACGCCCAATAAGGTGATAGCTATTGTAGAAAAAAAGAAAGAAACGGCAGTAAAAGATTTTAAAAATACATCTACTCTATTATTAGACGGTATACAGGATCCGGGTAATTTAGGTACTATTATGCGCACAGCGGATTGGTTTGGAATTAAACAAATTGTCGTATCTGATGACACAGCTGGTTGGTATAATCCTAAAGTCATACAAAGCACCATGGGAAGTTGTTTTAGAGTAAATCTAAGTTCAATGGATCTTGAAACCCTGCTTCAAGCCAATGCACAGTCTGAAAATAAATTACCTGTTTATGGAGCTCTATTAAATGGAAAGTCAATGCACGAAATAAAATGGGATCCAGCTAATTTTATTTTAATAGGTAATGAATCTAAAGGCATTCGAGAAAACTTAATGTCCTTCATTTCGCATCCTATTTCTATTCCAAGAATAGGCGGGGCAGAATCATTGAATGCAGCAGTCGCTACAGGGATAATTTTATCCCATTTTAAGTCTTAGTCAAATTGTATGGCTTTGGCCGGAGAAATTTTCTTAATCCATAAAGTAGGTACTAAGAAAGAGATGTAACTTATAATGGCTGTGCCAATAAGTACGCTTATAATTTGAACAGCATCCATTTTAATAGGTAATACTTTAATAAAGTAGGCCGACTCGTCCATTTGTATCCAACCTGTTTTTGCTTGTAAGTAGGATAATCCAAGACCAATGAGGGCGCCGAGTAGTATGCCGGTCCAACAAATAAAACTTGCTTGATATAAAAATATTTTTCTAATTAAATTTTGAGAAGCACCCAAGGCAGTGAGTGTACCTATCATGGTAATTCTTTCTAGCATTAATATAAATAAACAAGTAAGTAAATTGATAACAGCAATAATAAGCATAATGGTAATGGTCACATTTCTATTAATGGTTTGTACACCAATCCAATCAAAAATTTGAGGGTAATAATTTTTGATGGAAGTAGCCACCCAATTTTCAGGAAGTATTTTTTGTAGGGCTGATGCGGTGGCATCAATGGAAGCATCTTCTTTCAATACAATAGAATAACCTTCTACTAGTTTATTATTATTTAATTGTTGCAGTAATTTTATATCAACTAAAACAAATTGGTTATCATATTCTTCAATACCTGAATGATAAATGCCCACTACTTTTAGTTTTCTTTGCTGAACGGCTCCTGTATTTAAAAAATACAGTCTCACTGTGGCACCCAATTCAATATTTAATTTAGTAGCAATATTATCAGAGATAATGAGTTCATTGAGTATGCTATCTTTTTCTGTGGTGGAAGTCCAGCCAGTTCCTTTTCTTAAAAAAGGAATTGTATTTTGAGTAGAAAGTCCTCTTGCCACTACACCTTCAATGTCTTGTGCAAAGGAAAGTACGGTAGATTGATGAATAAAAGGAGTGATGGTCTTTACTGCAGGATTTTGTTGAAAGGCAGTAATGGTTTTACTATTTTGGTTGATGGGTTCTCCACTTACACTGGCTACTCTAATATGTCCCCAGAATTGATATACTTTATTTGCAATGGTGGCCTGAAAACCATTCACAATAGAAAAAGTAAGTAAGATAGCAGCCACACTAATGGCAGTTGCCGCAATAGATAGCCTTACTATAAAGCGTGTATAATTTTTCTGTTTTTGAAAACTAATTCTTTTAGCTATTTCGAAGGCGGTAGACAATGCGTAATTTTTAACAAATCTAGTTTTTTCTATTTATAAATTAGGATTAAAAGGGTAGTTTCGTAGGGACTAAATACAGGGGTCATGTTTAAAAGATACTTATGGTTGGCATTACTTATAGGGCTTCATATAGGCAAGGGCTATGGTCAGTCTAACCCAGATAGTATTTATCAAACTAATATACACACAGTTTTAATTCATCCAATTAATAAGCCCTTAGCCATTCCAGTAATTTCTCTTAATGAGCCCACACCTTTAGATATTAGCTTTGACGATTTTAAAACTGAATACCAAGACTATTATTTTTCTGTAGAATTAAGAAATGCCGATTGGTCAGCTGTTGAAATGTCGGCCTTTGATTATTTACAAGGCTTTAATCAAAATAAAATTTCTAAGTTTTCGGTATCATCGATTGCAACACAGGCTTATTATCATTATCAGTTTAATTTCCCCAATACACAAGTGAGGCCTACGCAGTCTGGAAATTATATCCTAAAGGTTTTTAAAAATGGTAATGCCGATGAGCTTGTTTTTACAAGACGATTTTTTGTAACAGAAAATCAGGTGGCAGTAGCCGCTACAGTGCAAGAACCTTTTGATGCTCAAATTTCTAAGACTCATCAAAAAATGCAGTTGGTATTAGATGTAAAGAAAATTCCTTTTTTCCAAACCGATCAACTCAACACAACGGTTATTCAAAACTATAGATACAATGATGCAGTTTCAATAGCAACGCCTACTTTTATTAGAGGAAACTTATTGGAATACAATAGTGAGGATCAATTCATTTTTCCTGCAGGGAAGGAAGCGAGATGGTTAGATTTGCAAAATCTAAGATTAAGATCAGATAGAATTGCCGATATAAATTCAAAAGAAAATAGAACTATTATTACAGTAAAACCCGATTTATCAAGAGCTAATACTGCCTATTATACTTTCAATGACTTGAATGGAGGTTTTATGATTAGCAATACTGAATCATTGCAAAGTGAAAATCAAAACGATTATGCTGCAGTAAATTTTACTTACATACCCAAGGATAAAATTTCATTCATGGGTCAAAAATTATATTTATCGGGGGCGCTAACTAATAACATAATAAACAAAGACGCGGAGATGCAATTCGACCCAGCCTTGGGTTATTATAAAAAAACCTTATTATTAAAGCAAGGGTATTATAGTTATAATTATATACTAAGAGATAAAGAGGTAGCCAATCCTATTAACGATTTTACTGAAACAGAGGGCAATCACTGGGAGACAGAAAATAATTATACAATTTTAGTTTATTATAGGCCGCCGGGGGCTAGACATGATCATATCATTGGTTTTGGCGCTGTAAATTCTAAGCAAAATTGGTAGTTTTTTTTGCTATATTTGCAACGGCAGGTCTTACACAACCAGCTCCTGTTGAAACTCCCCAGGGCAGGAATGCAGCAAGGATAGATGGTTGAGCGGTGTGATGTAAGTAGCCTGCCATTTTTTATTATTGTAGGATAATTATTAAAACAATTTGTATGAAGTTTTTCATTGACACGGGTAATTTAGCTCAAATTAAAGAAGCCAATGACTTAGGCATTTTAGATGGTGTAACCACCAATCCTAGTTTAATGGCACAAGTAGGTGTTAAGGGTGAGGCAGCCATTGCAGCACATTATAAAGCTATTTGTGAATTAGTGAATGGAGATATTAGTGCAGAAGTTTTGTCTACCGATTTTGCTACGATGGTAGAAGAAGGTAAAAAATTAGCAGCAATTCATAAGAATATTGTGGTGAAAGTACCGATGATTAAAGATGGTATTAAAGCTATTAAGTGGTTTACCGATAATGGTATTCGTACCAATTGTACTTTAATTTTCTCCGCTGGTCAAGCCATTCTTGCAGCAAAAGCAGGTGCTACTTATGTTTCTCCATTTATTGGAAGAATTGACGATAGCTCTTGGGATGGAATGGAATTAATTAGTCAAATTAGACATATCTATGATGTACAAGGTTTTAAATCTCAAATATTGGCCGCATCTATTCGTAATGCTTTACATATTGTAAAAGCTGCGGAAGCAGGTGCGGATGTTTGTACTTGTCCTTTAGACTCTATTTTAGGATTGTTAAAACATCCTTTAACCGATATTGGTTTAGCGAAGTTCTTGGAAGACGCTAAGAAAATGTAAGTATTTTGTCAGCCTTTTTAAAATATAAAGGCTAATAAAATTTACTTTAATGATTTTGAAAAGCCTCGCATTTTGCGGGGCTTTTTTTACTTAAGTGTTATTAAATTTAACTATAATGATATAGTTTTTCCTGCGGCAAAGCTTGCTCTTGCTGCTTCTAATATGCGTATAATGTCTGTACCATGTTTTGCTGAAGTAGGGACTGCTTCATTATGGTTAATAGCCGCAGCCATTTTCTCATAAAAGGTTCCGTAATTACCTGCTAAGCTAGGTATGGTTTCAGTATTTATTTTACCATCTGTATCGGTACATAATACGCCCCATTTTTCTTTGGCTTCTACTCCCCAATTCGGTGTATTAGGTTTTTTACCTGCGAGTAAATCGTCTTCTTGTATATCGGCTCTTTGTTTAATAAAGCAACCCTTGGTTCCATAAATTTTATAGGCAGGTAATTGTTGCATATATACCATGCCACTGGTTAATAAAATTCTGTGGCTAGGGTAGTAGAGTAGAACTGTAAAATAATCATCTACCTTACCTACTTTTCTGGTGGTTCTTATATCTGCAAAAACCGAACTTGGCATGCCACTTAGTAGTAAGGCTTGGTCAATTAAGTGCGGGCCTAAATCGTATAATACCCCAGAGCCTGGTGTATTGGTTTCCTTATGTACTTTAGGACTTAAGGTGGTTCTATATCTTTCAAAAGATATTTGAATGTCTAAAAAATCTCCAATTTTATCTTCGGTAATTAATTTTTGTAGGGTTAAAAAGTCGGCGTCGTATCTTCTATTGTGATACACCGCTAATTTTAAATTTAATTTTTGCGCTAAAGCGTCTAACTCCTCTGCTTCTTTGACAGTAACGGTAAACGCTTTTTCTGTCACCACATGCTTGCCTGCTAGTAAAGCTTGTTTGGTATATTCATAATGGGTATCGTTGGGGGTATTTACTACCACTAAATGAATAGAAGGGTCGTTTAATATTTCTTCATAACTACTGAAGGACTTTGTACCTGGGTAAATGGCTTGAATATTTTTTTGAGACCTTTCCCAGCAGCCTACTAAATTAAAATCTGGGTTGGTATCAATAAATGGAGCATGGAAAAGTTTTCCACTCATGCCAAAGGAAACAAGTGCTGTGTTTATCATCCCGCTACTTGTTTTCTAATAATATTCAAAGCACCACCTGCTTTAAACCACTCAATTTGTTGTTGGTTATAAGTATGATTGGCCTCAATAGTATCTGTACTGCCGTCTTTATGCGTTAATACCAAGTTAAGGGGTTTACCTGCTGTAAACTGAGTTAATCCGTTTACATCAATGGTATCGTCTTCTAAAATTTTATCGTAGTCGGCTTTGTTAGCGAATGTTAATGCCAACATACCTTGCTTTTTCAAGTTGGTTTCATGAATACGCGCAAATGATTTAGTCAATACTACACGAACACCTAAATGTCTTGGCTCCATGGCTGCGTGCTCACGAGAACTTCCTTCTCCATAGTTCTCATCACCGACTACAATCGTTCCTACACCTGCTGCTTTGTAAGCTCTTTGGGTATTAGGTACGGTATCATAATTGCCATTTACTTGACTTTTAACATTATCGGTTTTTTCATTGAAGAAATTCACCGCACCTATTAATAAGTTATTAGAAATATTGTCTAAGTGGCCACGGAATTTTAACCAAGGGCCTGCCATAGAGATATGGTCGGTGGTACATTTTCCTTTTGCCTTAATTAATAATTTCAAAGATTTTAAATCGGTGCCTTCCCATGCAGCAAAAGGATCTAATAATTGTAAACGCTTAGAACTAGGATCTACAGCAATTATTACTTTAGAACCATCTTCTGCAGGTGCTTGGTAGCCTGCATCTTCCACCGCAAAACCTCTTAATGGTAATTCATCACCAGTTGGGGCGTCTAATTTTACTTGCTCGCCTTTATTATTAGTAAGTGTATCTGTTAATGGATTGAAATTTAAATCACCTGCAATAGCTAAGGCCGTAATTAATTCAGGAGAACCTACGAAGGCAAAAGTATTGGGGTTGCCATCGGCACGCTTTGCAAAGTTTCTATTGAAAGAATGTACAATGGTATTTTTTTCTTTTTTCTCTGCACCCACACGCTCCCACATTCCAATACAAGGTCCACAGGCATTCGCAAATACTTTGGCACCAATTTGACTAAACACCTCTAAGAAACCATCTCTTTCAATGGTGTATCTTACTTGCTCAGAACCTGGTGTAATTAAGTATTCAGACTTCATGGTCAAACCTTTGGCTGAAACTTGTTTGGCTAAACTTACGGCACGGCTAATATCTTCATAAGATGAGTTTGTACAGCTTCCAATTAAACCTACTTCAATTTTGGTAGGCCATCCGTTGGCAGCAGCTGCTTCTTTCATTTTTGAAATAGGTGTGGCTAAATCTGGAGTGAAGGGTCCGTTTAAATGGGGTTCTAATGTATTCAAATCAATTTCAATGACTTGATCAAAGTATTTTTCAGGGCTGGCGTATACTTCAGGGTCTGCAGTTAAATG
>JBAXWU010000120.1:0-4076 GCA_037128235.1 Chitinophagia bacterium
AGCTGGTATCGTAAGCAAAGAAGGAGAAGCCTGAACCATCAGCAAAGCTAATTTTGACAACAGGGCCACCGCCTGAATCAGTAGAAACAGCAAATAACTTATTAGGGTTTTGAGATTTAGCAGCCAAGGTTGAGCTGATAGATTGAATATTAGTGATTTGAATCACCACATCATTGCCACCAGTAAGTGAGGCGGTGCCGTTAGTTGCAATATTACCCGTGTAGCTGATTTGGAAAGTAGCAACATTTACGCCATCAGGCATGTTAACTGTAAATGTGGAATTTTGAGTAAGAGATTTTCCACCAACAGTTACAAAGTTTCCTGTAACTGCATCAGTGCCATCGTTTGAAATGATTCCAAAAGCATTACCGATAGCAACATTTGCATCAGGGGTAAAAGCTACATCCAAGATACCATTAACATTATTCTTAGCCAAGGTAACAGTACCAATAACATTAACCTGATCAAAAAGACTGAATGCAATGGAACGAATATCAACCTTATAAGTGCTTTGAATACTTAGATTGCCTTGAAGATTAAGCAGGCCAACAGATGTAGATAAATCGCCAGGAGAAAGTTGGCCGTTGGGAAGGACATTAACCGCGCCGAGGGTTCCTTTGGTGCCTCCTAATAAACCATTACCTGCCACATTGGTAACGGTAGCAGCATTGATCTTGGCATTTTCGAAGAAGAAATTGCCATTCTCGATGGTAGTTACAAGGCCAGTAGTATTTGCAGAACTATCGGTGGTAAGGAATACTGAACCGGTGCCCTGCTTACGAAGGGTGGTTGTCGTGGGCATATTAATAACATTACCGGTGGCAAAATTATTAAGCTGAAGGATAACTTCGCCATTAAAAATAACATTACCGCCGCCTGTTCCCGCACCTAAGATGCTATTCACAGGTATATAGCTAGGTGGATTTGTCGAAGAAGGATAAGGGGCAATTTGATTATCAGCAACATAATGTTGAATTTGTGTCTTACCATTAATAGTAAGAGAAAAAGCATTATTATTGATCTGGCCAATCGTGGTACCAATCTGGCTATTGGTAGTAACCACAGTATTAGCGACAAGCGAGGTAATACCAGGACCAAAATCAAGAGTTTTAGCATTACTAACATTAAATATACCAGCAATTCTACGCTCTGAGGGGCCATTTAAATTAAAATTAACACTAACATTAAAAATATCATTTTGGTTATTACCAAGCTGAACGAAACCCATATTACTAATATTATTTGTAGCAGATATAGTATTAATATTACCGGTAATCGAGACATTATTAACATCTTTAGAAACCTGAAAATTATTAGTAACCGTAAGATTACCCTGAACACCAACAGTCCCAGTAACTGTAATAATCTGAGAGTTTGCTCCATTAGCAATAACGCCAAATAACATATTGTAACCTGAAACATTACCAAAGAATGTTACATCATTAGCGGAATAAACACTGAGAGATTCCCTGTTTAACCCTGTATAAGAACGAAATGATATATTCCCAGTAACAAGAGGTTGAGGGGAACCACTTCCACCAGCATTTAACTGAAAACTATGGGCATTATTTTCAACATCGCCTAAAAATATCGAACCGGTAGAAGAAGGGAAAATATTTTGACCTAATCCTGAAACATACCCAAATAATGCCAATATATTATTTTGAAGTGCTACACCACTTCCAGTTACACTGTTAATAACTAACAAAGGATCAAAACCAGGATTCAGATATGACACTGACAATGCATTAGAACTTAAATAAGTATTTAAAAACGAATCAATTGTTAAATTAACCTTATCAAAAACAATATTAGTATTATTTGTATATAATCTTGAACCAATATTAGTCGCCCCGCCAATAAGAGATGTATCAACACCACCATTAAATATTACAAAATCAAAAGGCAATGCACTTGGAGGATTCGTCTTTGAAGCAGTTGCAGAACCATTAACACCAAAAGTAACAGCACCGCGATTTAAAAAGACCGTAGGACTTGTATCCATTATAATAAAAATGCGTTGATCATTAGTGACGGTTGTTGCAGTACTACCTGCAAATTTAACATCATAATTATTATTAGAAGTAATAAACTTATTAAGTAACACAGGCCCATTAAAAAGAATTTCATTAATAGAGTTCGCAATAGTAATAGTACCAAAGATCTCGTTCGAATTAGTGTTGAAACTCAACATGCCAACTTGGGAAATGGTCGCCCCTGAAGAATTAACAATAATCAACGAACCATTCTTACCGCGCAATTGAGCAATTTTAATCGTAGAGCCAACTTGCTGGCCAGCATCTAAGGTGAGAGTAAAACCATTAGTAAATACATTACCTAATGTAATTGGCCCAGAGGATGCTGTACTACCAAAAGTAGTTTTAATAACTGAATCACTAGTTAAATTGATGCTTAACGAACCACTCGTTAGAATATTAATTGGACTTGATGCAGATTGAACTGTGCCGCTTATAAAAACAGGTGAAGCAGAACCAATATCTAAACCGCCAAGAAATGTTAACGTATCTAAGGAATCGCCTAATACTATCCCACCAGTATTTGAAAGGTTGGTGAACTGAGTTATGGTAGTATTAGAACCAAGGAATTTAATCCCATAACCCCCTGCACCACCAGTTATAGAAACTGCAAATAAATTTTCTTCAAAAGTAATATTTGAACCCGCATTAACAGTCCCAATGGAAATAATCGGAGTTGAAACAGAACCAACATTTCCTTTAAAAGTAATGCCTCCGGTATTATTTGTTATTGTAATAAATTTAGCGTCAACTAACTGGCTAAAAAGTGAAACTCCTGAATTAGTAATCGTCATACGATCAATATCATTTCCAATAGAACCATCAACAAAAATATTTCCCGAAACATTAAATCCAATTGAACTAGAAAGTCCACCTAAAGTACCGTTTAAACCTTTAGTATTAATGCTGGAATTAGAACCATCCCCTAAGGTTAATGAAACACCATTGCCTAAAAAAGCATTGCCAACCAATAGTATTTCGCCTGAACCCGTACTAGCAAGAGTAATATTTCCAATATCATAGTTGATATTGCCTTTGATAGTTAAAGATCCCGTATTTTGATTAAATGATTTCAATAAGCCGATAGAGGGAACACCTGGTGATGATTCACTGTGTAAAAAAGTATAACCATCAACAATAACAGATGAAGTTCCAATGTTTGAAACTTGTATATTTTGATTAGTACCTACAATATTAAGTGTATCAACATCAACATTAGGAGTATTTGTTGGCCCACCATTAAAAGAAAAGTAAACACTGGTTATATTTGGGTTATTAACAGTTTGAAAATTTAAGTTTATTAAATTTAAAGTATCGCTACCACCGTTCTGTTGAACCTGAAATCCTGTTAATTGCCCAGCACCAACCACATTTGAATCACTGATTACTATATCGATATTATTATTAATAACCTTAGAACCATAAGCGAAGCCCGAAAGACCAAAAGGATCGCTGATACTTAAAGTAGCAACAGTACCAACTTGCTTTATTTCTGCAGTCACATCACTTACATTATTGTCACCAAGGACATTTAAAACATTGTTTGAATCAACAAAAACAAGATTCCCAACAGAATATTCTAAAAACGTGATATCAACATCATTCCCATCACCTGCAAGGTAATCAATTACAAATTTTCCCCCTGCGGAATAAAAAGTATCTCCTTGATTAAGAATCGAATAGGAATTAGGCAAAGTAGTCAATCCTGAGAATTTCCCTGAAATTGCTAAAGGATAATTATTAGTAACAATTCTAAACTTTGTACCGGGTGATAAAGTACTGCTTCTTATAACCGGGTAAAGAATAGGAGCGCTAACAAGTGTTAACCCTTGATTAACAACCACTTGGTCCAGACTTGTACCTGGTATATTTCCTAACAAATCTGGATAAAAAAATGATGTTCCATTAGGCCTTAATGTTGGTTGCGTATCTTGAATAGTAAGAGGGCCATTAAAAGTAAGAATACCAACGCCTGAAGTTCCTTGTAAATTTCCTGGTGCTAATGTTCCAAAAATACTTATTTTTCCTGTGGGATTACTC
>JBAXWU010000121.1:0-3995 GCA_037128235.1 Chitinophagia bacterium
GTTTTCTTTAATAATTTTAAAGCTTCGATAACACCCTTGCTATGACCATGTGCACTATCTAATGAAACAATATCCACGCCTACGCTTTGTAAAGCAGCAGCGCGTTCTAATAAATCTTTGGTGATACCTAAGGCAGCGCCTACGAGTAAGCGACCAATTTTATCTTTCACTGCATTAGGGAAAGCGCTTAGTTGTAAAATATCGCGATAAGTAATTAAGCCAATTAATTTTCCTTGTTTATTTACTACAGGTAATTTTTCAATTTTATATTGACGAAGAATTTTTTCTGCTTTTCTTAAGTCGGTTCCTTCCGGTGCAATCACTAAATTTTCTTTAGTCATTACTTCACTTACTTTTCTTTTACGATCGGTTTCAAAACGTAAATCACGATTGGTTAAAATACCAACTAGTTTATTGGTTTTATCTACAATAGGAATACCGCCAATTTTATTTTCCTTCATTAATTTTAAAGCGTCTCCAATAGTAGCTGTTACTTCTAAAGTAATGGGGTCAACAATCATACCACTTTCGCTACGCTTTACTTTTCGTACTTGTTCGGCCTGCCTTTCAATACTCATGTTTTTATGCAAAATACCAATGCCGCCTTCGCGTGCCAAAGCAATCGCTAATTGCGCTTCTGTAACAGTATCCATTGCAGAAGATAAAATAGGAACATGTAGTTGAATGTTCTTGGTAAGTTGCGTGTGAATTTTTACTTCAGAAGGAAGTATTTCAGAATAAGCGGGCATTAACAATACATCGTCAAATGTCAAGCCTTTACCAAAAATGCGGGAGTTGTTTGTAGTATTTCTTGTTGCCATAGGCAAAGATAGGGTCTTGGCTTATTTAGGCAAAATCCTTTTTTTAGCTGATGGCATACCTATTGCCTGCTAGTAGCTGAATTTGACCATTCATTTCAAGGCTTAAAAGTAGGTTTGAAAGCTTACTGGCATTGATTTTTAACTCATTAGCAATTAATTCCCTATGAATGGGGCCATGGGCTTCAATATGCGCAAGTACGCTTTTTGAGTCGGGTGAAAACGGAAATTCAAATTCTTTTTGAGGGCTATTTTGCTCGGCCTTGGGCCATCCCATCTGTTCCAGTAGGTTTTCTACATCGTGGTATAAATGCGCTTTATTTCTTTTAATTAATGCTAAACAGCCCTTGCTTTTTGAGTCGTGAATTTTACCGGGCACTGCAAATACTTCTCTATTATAATCAAAAGCTAGATTGGCTGTTATCATACTGCCGCCTTTTATGGCAGTTTCTACTACTATAGTTGCATCGCTAAGCCCGGCTACAATTCTATTTCTTTTTGGAAAGCAGTAGGGAAGAATGATGCTTTCTTTTCTGGATTCAGTTATAAGCCCACCGTTATGCAAAATATCTATGGCAAGCTTTCTATGTTCCATTGGATAAATTTGATCGAGCCCATGCGCGAGTACACCCCAAGTAGGAATTTTATAGGCAAGTGCTGTTTGATGAGCGATGGCATCTACTCCTAAAGCCATTCCACTAATAACACCAATATTTAAATGTGTAAGCCCTTCCATTAATTCTTTTATAATTCTATTTACTTGCACGGTATGAAGTCTTGTACCCACTATACTTATTAAGTAGGGCAGATTAAAATTTTCATTTCCTTTTAAATATAATAAAGTAGGTGCGTCATCACAATGCAATAAACGATTAGGATAGCGACTGTCTTTTAAACTAATGCATTGAATATTATGTTTAACCGTAAAATTTAATTCGGAGCCTGCTTCTTTTAAAGGCCAGGGACCTAGTAAAATATTTTTTTGAACAAGATTAATAGTAGCAAAGGCTTCGTTTTTCTTATCCCTTTGTTTATAAATAGCCAGCGCACTGCCATAGTGTTCAATCATATTTTTTCTTTGTCGATCATTGAAACTTGGAAGCATAGTAAAGGCAATGGTATATAAAATTTCCTCTGTCATACCACAAACATCTTCATTAAAGCAATACTAAAACAGCGTATTTATACGTAATAAATTATGGAGTATAATAATTAGGGATTGATCTAATCTTAGACTATGTAATGCAACTTATATTACGGATTCAATCAAATATTATGGAATGGTAATGGTAAAGCTAGTGCGTCTATTTTTTATACGGCCTTCTTCAGTGGCATTGTCGCTAATGGGTTTAGTTCCACCAAGGCCAATAGTTTTAATTCTACTAGTATCAATTCCTTTACTAATTAAATAAGTAGCAATGGCGTTGGCTCTTTTAGAGGATAGTAATTTATTTTGTACACTGTCGCCTTTATTATCGGTATGTCCTTCTATTAGAATAATAGCTGTAGGTTCCGATTGTAAATAAGTAGTTAAAGCGTCTAACTCCACATAGGATTTTTTATTAAGCTTCGCTTTATTAATTTCAAAAAATATATTATTGAAATTTTTAGTAAATGTTTTTACTATAGGTGCTAAATAAAAATTAAGGGTACTACTCGATAAACTATTTATATTTTCCAATGAAAGTATTGTGCTAGCAAATTCATGCCCTTCGCTATTCACTCTTATGCCAATACTATCTAAATAAGGGAGCCCTAAAATAAAATTACCATTCGTATCTACCTTAATTTGCATGGTACTGGTTTCTTCATTGGTATTGATTAATACTAGTTCCCCAGCTATTGGTTTTTTAGTAACAGCGTCGGCTATGAATCCGTTTACATAAAATGTTTTATTGGGCCTTGTGTTGATTGCTAGTGTTACTTTATATATATCTAAACTACCCCTGCTATCGGCTCTATCGCTTGCTATGTAACCCTCAAAGCCATTTCCTGCTACTGCAATACTTCCTTCATTTTCAAAAGTATTAATAGGGTAACCTAAATTGATAGGGCTTGACCAATTACCGTCTATTTTTTTTCTAATCACAAATAAATCGGCCCCGCCAAAACCAGGCCATCCATTGGAACTAAAGTATAAAGTTTTATTATCGGCATGTATAAAAGGGGCTTGTTCATCCCCTGCCGTATTAATAGTGGGTCCCATATTCACGGCTTCTTCCCAAAAACCTTTTTCGTTTTTATAAGTCACATAAATATCTATTCCACCATAACCACCGGGTCTATTGCTGCAAAAATACAAGGCTTGATTATCTGGTGCAATACTAGGAGCGCTGTCCCAATAATCGGAGTTTATATTTTTACCAAGGTTTTTTGGCTCAGACCATCCCTTTTTTGTTTTAGTTACTTTATAAATATCATATCTGCCATAGCCTTTTTCATTATAATCGGCAGCATAGTAAAGTGTATTTAAATCCTGGGTTAAACTCATGCTTCCTTTTTTCTCTTCAATATTTAAATCATCTGATAAAGGGCTGGCTTTAGAAAATTTATTTTTTGTAAGTGTGCTTGTAAAAAAATCTTCTCTTTTGAAATTAGTTCGACGCATAAATAAAAATAGACTGTCTTGAACCGTAATGCTGGGAAAATATTCGGCATCGGCTGTATTAACACTATCTCCAACATTGGTTACTTTAATTTCCGATTGAGTAGGATGCATTTGAGCATAGCTACAAATGCTAAGAAGTTCAGCAGCTTTGCTTTTTAAGTAGGAAGGCAGTATGCTTTTATAGGATTCTAGAATGGAAGCCGCTTTGTCATAATTTCCTAGTACCATATACTGCGATGCATACTTTACAATGTAGGGTAAAAAAATAGTAGTATCTATTTGCATTAATTTTTCAAATGCATTAATTGATTTTTGATATTGTTTGTCTTCTGCATACACTTGATAAAGAAATAAGGTTGCCTCTGCATTACGCTCATTTTTTTTCAATAAAGTTTCTAATAAAGAAATAGAGGAAGCAAAATTCTTTTGTTCAAAAGCATCAACGGCTTTTTGGTAAATTCTTGTATCGGCATTCTTTTCTTGGGCCAATAATTTGGCAGTATTTAAAAAAAACAGAACGAAAAAAAATACGAAATAAATTTTATTACCTTTCATATAGATAGCCGTAA
>JBAXWU010000122.1:0-3978 GCA_037128235.1 Chitinophagia bacterium
TAAAGTCGAACGAAAGGGGTTAATAGCAGCTCTTGATTATGTAAGAAGGGGCGACACTTTAGTTGTATGGAAATTAGATCGACTAGGTAGATCTACTAAAGATTTATTAAAAATAGTTGACGATCTGAAGAAAAAAGAAGTTGGTTTTAAAAGTCTTAAAGAGAGTATAGATACCAATACTAGTGGCGGCAAATTAACATTTCATATATTCTCTTCCTTAGCGGAATTTGAAAGAGATGTTATAATAGAGCGGACTAATGCGGGACTTGTAGCGGCAAGAGCTAGGGGTCGCCAAGGAGGAAGACCAGCAAAATTGTCTTCAGAACAAGTTATTCAAATAAAAAAGCTCCATAAAGATAGGGATACCTCAATATCATCTATTCTTACTACTTTTAATATTAGAAGGCCAACTTTATATAAATATCTAAAAATGAAATAATTCCAATGGGTCTAATTGACATCTTATATCTTTATATTCAATCATGAAGCAACATTGGACTAAATTAGAATTAGTAGATTATTGGACTCTTTCTTTGAGAGAAAGGGAATATATTGATAAAAAAAATAATAAATTTAAATTAGCAGTCGGGATGAAAATTAGATATTTTGATCAGTATGGTTATTTTCCAAATGCTGGTTCTGATATTCCTTTGATAATATTAGAATATGTTGCTAACCAGTTAGGAGTAGAGATAAATGAAATTGATCAATACAATTGGCAAACTAGATCTTCTCAAATACATAATCAAGAAATTAGAGCGTACTATGGATTCAGTAAATTCAAAGATTCAGACCTAGTTTTAATAGAAAAGTTAGTTGAAGATAAATTTACAAAAGAATCTCTCTCACTCAATATAGTGATAGGGGAAGTATATAAATTACTTAAAAACAAAAGAATAGAACCTCCTTCCATACAGGAAACTTACAAATATGTTAATAATATATATCTCAAATGTGAGCAGCATTTTTTTGATAAATCTTTTGATGCAATCAAAATTCATAAAGAAGATAACCTATTAAAATTAGGCCAATTACTAAATATAGGAGAAGACAATCAAACTATACTAAACAATATTCGCGCAACTGTTGGTAAAGTTTCTACTAGTACCATAGTAAAAGAATTAGAAAAACTATCCTACATCGAATCAACTGGTATATTGAATAATTTACATTATGAAGGAATACCTAGAAAATTACTGAAAAAATACCACGATAAAGTCTTAGTTTTGGCGCCCTCTTTTTTAGTTAGAATGAAAGAATCGAATGAAAGCAAGTTTTATACTCTATTAGCTTGTTTTTGCAAGTATAGGGGAGCGAAAATTATAGATAATTTAGTGGATATTTTTACTAGAAAATTTCATAAAATTCAGAATTTAGCGAAAGAAAGAGCTAAAGAAGAATTATGGCAGTACTATACTGATACAAATAAAGATAATTTATTTTATCAAATGGTTGATATATCTCTAAAAAATCCTGATGGCATAATCAAAGATAAGATATATTCTGGGGTTGGTGGGAAAGAAAAATTAGAGCAAAGCAAACAGGCGCAAAAATCATCAAGAAGGTTAGCAAGAGAATTAGAATATAAAAATCTAAGTTCTTTATATAATCACCACTATCGCAAATATTTTCTATTGATACTGGGGCATTTTAGTTTATATAACCATGTTTATAGTAAGGTTAAAGAGGTGGTAAAATTAATACTTGATAATGCGGGAGATAAAGAGTTTCAGGGGGAGTATTACCCTAGCAGTCATGCTATTATAGTTACTGAATTGCTAAGTAAGGCAAATTTAGAGATTATTCAAAATACTGATGGAAAATTTAACAGACTTTATTACGAATTGGTCATTTTAGATTTATTAGTAGATAATTTACGTTGTAAAAATATATGGGTAAAAGGGTCTTATAAATACTCTGATCCGAATAAGAATTTACCTCAGGATTTCAAACGAAACCCAAGCTTCTATTATGATATGCTTTCTTTAACAAGGGATAAAGATGTTGTCGTACAAAATATCAAGAGCAAAATGGTTTCTAGTATCAAAGCTTTTAATTTGAGCATTACTAGAGATGAGGAAGTAACAATCGGAGTCAAAAAAGGGAAGCCTCATATTTTTCTTACTCCATACAAAGCACAAGATGAACCAGTTAATATCAGGGATTTAAAGCAAGAAGTTGCCAGTTTATGGCCTAATATAAGTTTGCTGGATATTTTAAAGGAGACTGATTTAAGAATAGGTTTGACTACAGAATTAATTGATATGGTTGACAAAACCTCAATTCCCCATGATTTACTGCGTCAAAGACTCTTGTTATGTATATTTGCAATTGCTACTAATACAGAATTTAAAAAAGTATGTATAGGGGTTGATGGTACTGATGCAGCTGATTTAAGTTATGTCAGAAAAAGGTTTTTAACACCAGAAGCGATGAGATATATAATTGCCAAATTGGTCAATAATATCTTATCTATAAGAAATAAGGACGTCTGGGGTGAGTTAAACTGTAGTTTTGCTTCAGACTCAACTAAATTTGCCTCATTAGAACAAAATTTAATGAGTGAATACCACATTCGTTACCAAGGCACTGGGATTTTAGCCTATTGGCACGTTGATCGTAAGGCCCTTTGCATATCTTCTCAAATTATAAGATGTTCTACCTCTGAAATAGCAGCAATGCTTGCTGGTATCATTAATCATAGAAGCAATGCAAAAGTAAAGAATCACTCAACTGATACTCATGGTCAAAGCTTAATAGCTTTTGCCTTCGCTTATCTCTTAGGTATCAATTTGCGACCAAGAATTAAAGGATTGGGTAGAATTAAACTAAATAAAGTAGATGCTAATATGTCTAAAGCAGATTATATGAATTTACAGGAGGTAATGGATAGGCCAATTAGCTGGCCCCTAATTGGGGATAACTACGACGAAATGGTAAAGCATGCTGCAGCATTATTTGTCGGAACTGCAGAAGTAGAAGTAATTTTGAAAAGATTTATTACAGAGAATTCTAAAAATCCTCTATATCAAGCTTTACTTGAACTTGGCAGAGCCATTCGCACGACCTATCTTTGTGATTATTTAAGCTCAAAAGATTTACGTATAGAGGTAGAAGAAGTACTAAATGTTATAGAAAACTGGAATTCTGGCAATAATTTTATATTTTTTGGCAAGAGAGGCATAATATCCTCTAATGATGATATCGATCAGGAACTATCTATTTTAGGATTACATTTACTACAATCATCACTAACTTATATCAATACTTTAATGATGCAGCAGATTCTTAAAACAGATGGATGGCTTAATAGATTGACTGCTACGGATAAAAGAGCAATCAATCCACTGTTTTATAATCACATTAATCAATATGGTATTTATAAGTTAGACATGAATGCACGTCTTATAATAGAAGAAGATTAAGTGCATGGAAAATATTATAAGTAATACCAAGAAAATCACCATTCTAGAGAGAGCAAAGCAAATAGCTCAAATCATACAAATTGATAATCCAGACTATTATTATCTAAAAGAGTTATTTAAAAAGCTTAGAAAAGAACTTGAGATAAAGAGAACATTAGAACCAAAAAAATTACCTTATGTGCCGACATCAGAAGAAATCAAGAGGTATTATGATGTAGTGTGGAATAATCAAAATACAAAACATATGATTATAGTTAAAATGTTACTGTATACTGGGATTAAAATTAGTGAATTAGTAAAGATAAAGTTAGAGGATGTTAAATTAGCAAAATGTGTAATACATATAAAAAAAGATGCGAATGATGAAAAAGTCAGAATAGTTCCATTTTACAGTGATTTTAAACAATCATTATCAGAATATATCAAAGAAATAAAAAGCAAGGACAAGAAAGAGTATTTGTTTGAGTCAAATTGGGGGAAGGCATTTTCTCCGCAAGGTATTAGGAGTATTTTATCTAATTATAGTAAATTGGCACAAATAAAAAAAAATATT
>JBAXWU010000123.1:0-3954 GCA_037128235.1 Chitinophagia bacterium
TACTTAAATAGATTGCCAACTGCATTTATAGTACCTAAAATAGACGTCATTGTACCTGGTGGTTTCTCGCCTAATAATGATGGTTTTGATGATGCCTGGATTATTAAGCGACCATTTGGCACTAAGATTACAGTGCGCGTATTTAATAGATGGGGCAATGAAGTTTACTCAAGTCCAGATTATAAAAATGATTGGAGAGGAAAAGGGGTAAGTAATTTTATGGGAGAAGATGTGGTAGAGGGTACTTATTTCTATATAGTGGAGGCAGTAGACATGGATGGGGCTATTAGGAAATTTGCTGGATCCTTAACTATTGTAAGATAATGATAACGATAAAGTATAAATGAATATAAAGTTTAAACATATTAAAATTCTTATGCTGGTGGCTGTTTTGCTATTTGCTTTTCAGAAAAGTATTGCCCAAACCGAACCTATGTATTCTCAATATATGTTTAATATGTTAGGGCTGAATCCAGCCTATGCAGGTAGTAGGGAGGCGACTAGTTTTAATTTATTTCAAAGAAGACAATGGATAGGTTTACAAGGTGCGCCACAAACCACTTCTTTTAGTTTAGATCAATCTATGCTAAATAAAAGAGCAGGCTGGGGTATTCAATTTTATGACGATAAAATAGGAGTAGAAAAAGCTGATGGTATTAATATAATGGGTTCAACAAGAGTACAAGTTTCTGAAAATGGAATACTTTCTGGGGGCTTAAGTTTGGGTTTAATGAACTATAGAATTGATTTAATGAATGTGACAGGAAGATATACGCCAAATGATCCTGCTTTTTATTCAAACTTAAATAAATGGACGCCTAGTCTTGGATTAGGTATATATTATAATACAGATAATTTTTATGCAGGAGTTTCAATACCCAATTTATTAAAATCAAGATTGACTGCATTTGATTTAATTAAATCTGGTTTGCAAAAAGTAAATCAGAAACATATTTTTTTAACATCGGGGATTGTGCTTCCTATTAATGAGGACCTTAAATTAAAACCTTCCACTATGATAAAAATAGTAGAGGGGGCTCCCATAGAAGCAGATTTGAATACCAATATATGGCTAAGAGATATTATTGGCTTAGGTGTATCCTATAGAACAGGGGATGCTATTATAGGCATGGCAGAAATACAGGCCACTGAAAATCTTAGGTTTGGATATGCTTATGATATAACCATCTCTCCTTTAAAGTATTATAATACGGGGACGCATGAAATTATGATTAGGTATGAGTTAGGTAATTTCAAAACTAAAATTAAATCTACTAGATACTTCTAAAGCATTATCCTAATGAATAAAATAGTATACATATTAATTTTCTTAATGGCTTTTCAGCAGAGTAGTGCTCAATCTAGAAAAGTAAAAAAAATATTAAGAACTGCTAATTACGAAATGAGTTCTTTAAGATATGCTTATGCCATTCCTTTGTATAAGTCCTATTTAATGAAAGGAGGATCAGATACAACAGCTTATAAAAATCTAGCATCTGCCTATTTTAAAATACATGCATATGATAGTGCCTTGGAATATTATCAAATGGCAAAAGACAAAGGAGTAAATACATTGAATATCATTCCAGAGCTTTATGCAGTTTTAGGAAATTATAAAAAAGCCAAAGAGCTTTATTTGAATTTAATTGCAGAGAATAATACATTATTATCTAATGCTCGTTTATATGGCTTTTCTAATTTAGATAAGTTTACCAAGGATTCTCTTGACTATAAAATTTCTTTTACCAATATTAATACCCCTTATAATGAATATAATGCTGTTCTTTATAAAGAAGGTTTAGTATTTGAATCTAATCGAGTTAATAAAATTTATAAAAACAAAAGGAGTAAAAAGAACAAGGAGATATTTAAAAAATATGATCCTGAATTTGCTTGGGATGGGGCTGGCTATTCTAAATTATATTTCATCCCTAGTAAAGATAGTATTCATAGTGATACTATCAGTACCAGTTTTTATAATGAAAAAGTCTTTAAATATGCTATTGACGATTATTCAATAAATACAAGTAATGATTCTAGAAAAATTCCAACTACTTATGATAAAAAAGTAGCTAATTTTTCTAATACAATCCAGGCCGAAGTATTCAAGCCCTTTCAAAATGATTTAAATATAGGTAGTATTAGCTTTACGCAAGACGGTAACACGGCATATTATACTAAAAACCAAGAAAAATCAAAAGGTATTTACCAATTAGAGATTTGGGAATCGAAGTATTTCAATGGAGTTTGGACAAGAGGCAATAAATTATTTATTAATAACACAAATTATAGTTTTTTCCATCCTGCCATAACTCCAGATGGCAATAGGCTTTATTATGTTTCTGACGATCCTAATGGTAGTGGCGGAACTGATATCTACTTTATTGACAAAAATGAAGATGGTTCATGGAAACCTACACAAAATGCAGGTCAAGAAATAAACACTGAAGGAGATGAGTTGTTTCCTACTTATTACAATGGTAGCTTATACTTTAGTAGTAATGGCCATCCTGGCATGGGCGGCTTAGATATATTTAAAGTTGAAAGAAATAATAAAGGAAGCTTACTAGTTAAGAATATTGGTTATCCTATTAATAGCTCTAAAGACGATTTAGGGTTTTCTATAAATACAAATACTGGTTTTTTTAGTTCTAATAGAAATGGCTCAGATGATATTTATAGTTTTGATTTTATACAAGCTAATATAGTGCTAAAGGGAAAGCTTTTAGTTGATAGTAATTGTGTAGGGAATAAAAGAATCTATTTATACCAAAACGACCAAAATGGCAAAGAAGTATTAGTCGATAGTGCTATATTAGATAATGATTGTAATTATCAGTTCATTGTAAGGCCTAATCAAAACTTTTCAATAGTTGCTTATGATGTAGAGGGCAATAAATTATCCTACGTTGTGGAATCTAATGATTATAGTAAATTAAATGATACCTATACTAAAAAAATGTCGCTGATTAATTTGCCATTACCTAAGAAGATAATGGAAGAACGTTTAGCGAAAGAAAAGGCTATTCAATTGGCAGAAGAGTTAGTTATGGCTAAGACATTTAAGTTATCTATTGATTCTTTAAAAGCCTTAACCAAGGACTATGTAGAATTACATCATCCATTTGATCAGGTTTATGTAGTGAAAGAAGATTTAAATAATTATTATAAAATTATTGAAAAGGTGAAGCGTATGAAGGGTAAGAAAATTATTATTGTATCTGCTGCTGACTGTAATGGTTCATTTGAATACAATGAAAATTTATCAGAACGCCGTGCGAAACGTATTTATACAACCTTATCTAAGCTATCAAATAACAATGTAATTATTAGAAATGTGGGAGAGCGAGAATTGATTGAGGCTTGTGATAAAGCAAGTAATAACAAAGCATTACAAAAAGTGAATAGATATAGTTATGTATTCATTTTAGATAAATAATTCGAAATAAAATTGATTTTAATTACAAATTAAAACGGGTATTATGGACAGAAAAATTATTACAAAATCGACTACTACGCTAGCTACTAGAGAAAGAGAGGTTTTTAATTGCCTTATAGAAGGTATGAAAACCAGTGAAATAGCCAAAAAATTCGATATAAAACCGAATACTGTTTCTACCATTAAGAAGGTAATATTTCGTAAATTGCGTATCAACTCGCCTATGGAGTTATATAAAATTGCGATTCAAAATAATTTAATACAACTTTAAAAAAAGTAATTATGAAAAAGATATTTATTACAGTGCTTATGTTTTTAGCAGTGTTAGCTGTAAAGGCTCAAACTAATTCAACGCCTGCTCAAGTTGATATTGCAAAGGTTTTAAAGTTTACCAATGACAATTATGATATGGGTAAAATTGCTTTTGGAAAACCCACTGAATTTACTGTAAGCATTCAAAATATAAGTAATTATAACATTAGTTTAGACAATGTAATGGTGGGATGTGGTTGTAC
>JBAXWU010000124.1:0-3909 GCA_037128235.1 Chitinophagia bacterium
GGTTTTTTAGGTGTAGTTGTATACACTCTAGTACAAACGCCACGACGCTGAGGACATGCGTCCAATGCTCTTGATTTACTTTTAGCCCTGATGATCTCACGGCCTTTTCTCACTAATTGTTGAATAGTAGGCATTTATTCTGCTGTTTTTTTCACTTTCGGTTTATAAAAAATTCGGACGGCAAAGGTAATGGCTGAAGCCCAAATACCAAAATGTTTATTCGCTATTTTTAAAAAAATACCCCAAATGCGCTCTTTTTACGGCAAATGAGCCTAGAATTAAAATAAAATAGCTTGATTTTCAGAGATTTAACTACTAAGAAGGAAGTTTTTCCAACCAATTGTGTTTATCTGGAACATTTCCTACTCGAATATCATTCAAATGTTGTTTCAAAGCCGTAGCTACTTTCAATGTATCTAGATCGAAGTCCATTGAATAGTCTTTGTAGGTTAAGTTCATAATTAAAGAGACAACGGCTGCAGTACCCACTCCAAAAACTTCTTGCAATAGTCCTTTTTTATGCGCTTCCACAATTTCATCTACTGATAAATTTCTTTCTTCCACTACATAACCCATATCTCTCAATAATATAATTGCACTGTCCCTAGTGACGCCTTTTAAAACAGTACCTCTTTCTAAACTTGGAGTTATTACTTTTCCATCAATGACAAACATTACATTCATCACCCCTACCTCTTCTACATATTTATGTTCAAAAGCATCTGTCCAAAGTATTTGATCAAATCCTCTTTTTTTCGCTAGCTCTACTGGATATAAACTTCCACCATAATTTCCACCATTCTTTGCATAACCAACGCCACCGGGCGCTGCACGGGTATACTTTTCTTCAATTACAATTTTCATAGGGGCAGAAAAATAAGGACCAGAAGGGCCTAAAATAATCATGAACTTATAGGCATTGGATGGACGCACACCCAAGAAAGGATCGGTGGCAATCATAAAAGGTCTGATATATAAAGAGTGTTCGGGCAAACTGGGAATCCAGCCATTATCTAAAGCAATTAGTTGCTTCATGCCTTCCATAAATAACCATTCAGGCACGGCAGGCATTTGCATTCTATCTGCTGAAACATTAAAACGAATAAAATTTTGATCAGGCCTGAAAATTACCACTTCATCTTTAGCATTTTTATAGGCCTTAATACCTTCGAAAATAGTTTGACCATAATGTAATACTGCAGAAGCAGGATCTACTTCAAAAGGAGCATAAGGCTTAATCTCTATATTCTTCCATTCACCATCAATATAATCGGCCGTTAACATATGGTCGGTAAAATGTTTACCAAACTGCAATGTCTCCATTTTAAAATGAGGCAAACGTGGGTGGGTGGTTTTCGTAATTGGAATGATTGGATGCGCCATGGTAGATAATTATAAAGATGATGAAGCTATAGGGTAAATTCGAATTTACAAAGAAACGAAAAAAGTAGAAAACTTACAATTGTTATTTTTCAATCTGCTCCAATTCAATTAATTTTCCGATTGAATGAAAGTAGAAAAAAAAATATTACCTCCTGCCGTCTTAGTTTCTTTATACAAAGATAGTTTGGTATTACCTGAAAAGGAAATAAAGCCTGTAAAAATTGCCGAAAATAAGTTGCCAGGTAAAGAGCAGGCAACTATCACTGATGAAACAGAGATGGCAAGCCCCATTAAATATTTAGGAGACCATCATAAAAAAATATTGGTAGTGGTGCATGATCCCGAATCGGTGTATTTAAATGAGACCGATTTTATTTTACTGACTTCTATTTTAAATGCATGCCGTCTTACCATTGCCGATATCGCCCTTATTAATATAGGTAATCAAAAAGCAAGCTTGCATGAAATGCTTACTAAACTTCCTTCTTTATTAGTGATTGCATTTGACATAGATAGTAAGGCCCTTAAAATTAAATTACCTACTACTTTATATAAAACAACACCCTTAGGTGAAACCAATTTATTATTTAGTGCAGCATTATCTACGATGCAAGGAAGCAGTGCTGATGCAAAAAAAGAAAAAGGAAAATTATGGACCGTGCTTAAACAAATATTTCAATTATAAATATTTTTGTAATGCATACTCTCATTTTTGCTACCAATAACGAACATAAAATAAAAGAAATACAATCCTTAGTAGGCAGCGATTTTACTATTATTACTTTACAGCAAGCAGGCATTGATATTGATATTCCTGAACCCCACGAAACTTTACAAGAAAACGCTTACGAGAAAGCGATTACCATAGAAAATATAACTAATCAAAATTGTTTTAGCGAGGATACGGGACTTGAAATTGAAGCTTTGAATGGGGAGCCTGGTGTGAAAAGCGCAAGGTATGCAGGTGAAACTAGAAATTTTCAAACCAATATTGATAAAGTAGTAGAAAAATTAAAAGGTAACACAAATCGTAAGGCACAATTTAGAACAGTGATTTGTTTACTATGGAATAAAGAAGTTTTTTATTTTGAAGGAATTTGCAAAGGAAATATAGCTGAAACAATGCATGGAAAAGAAGGCTTTGGCTATGATCCTATTTTTATTCCAGAAGGGGCTAGTAAAAGTTTTGCAGAAATGACCATGGAAGAGAAAAATAAATTTAGCCATAGACAAAAAGCCGTCACAAAACTATTTACATTTTTGCATTCCATATAGCCCAAGACTCCTCTGCTTGTATATGCAGCATGGCTAATCCATTTTGAACAGTGGCTCCTTTTGCTAATCCGTTTTTCATAAATAAAGTCTCCGTTGGATTATACACTAAGTCATATAAATGATGCTTTGGGGTAATTGCGTCATATGCGATGGGTGGGGCTTCATTCAGATTCGGAAACATGCCCAGCGGACTTGTATTAATAATAAGTGTATGCGCTTCTATGATTGATTTATTTAATTGCTCATAAGTTAAATTAGTATTTCCATCAATAGCATTCCCCTTTCTTGAGACAACTTGATACTGAATATTTAATTTTTGAAGTACCCACTGCACCGCTGCAGACGCACCCCCTGTTCCAAGAATAAGTGCATGGGTATGATGGAGTTTCAAAAAAGGTAGTAATGATTTTTCAAAACCAATCACATCGGTATTGTATCCGTATAATTCATTATTGAATTTTCGAATGCAATTACAAGCCTTGATAGCTTGTACCACCGGACTACTATGTTGTAAAAAAGGGATGACTTCTTTTTTATAAGGGATGGTTACATTTAAACCTTCCACATTAGGATGCTCGGTCCATAAAGCAGCAAAAGATTCAATAGAGGGTATAGGAAAATTAGTATACTGCGCATTAACAATATTTTCCTGCAGAAACTTTTCAGTAAAAAATTTCTGTGAAAAAGAATGTGATAATGGATATCCAATGAGTCCGAACTGGCGCAAAATTATTTATTTAAGTATAAGTCAAAAGTATCGCCACGCAGTCCAATACGCATTGTTTCTAAAGCAATGACTTCAGAAGGTGCAATATTTCCTAGGTTCACATTACAACCTACTAATTCTAAGAAATAAAGTTGTTGTGCTTTTTGTGGCGCTTCCCATAATATTTTTTCGGCTGGAATTTTAGTAAGTATTTCTTGCACTAATCCCTCACGCACTTCTCCGCTTCCTCTATATATACCCACATTACCTGCCTCTCTTGCTTCCGCAATGACATAGGTAGAACCTGCTTTTAATTCGGCGCTCATTAATTCAATCCACTGATAAGGAGGAATAATATGTGCAGCGTCCTTACTGCCTACCTCACTCAATACCGTTGCAAATTTTGAAATTTTTTCTATATAACCACATTTTTCTGAATGTGGAATAGTAATGGAACCATCACTTACTTCAATTAAATCTATTTTGTAATCCTTGCACATAGCAATAAAATCATCGAACTGATTTCTTATTACAAAGGCTTCAAA
>JBAXWU010000125.1:0-3861 GCA_037128235.1 Chitinophagia bacterium
GTGGGAAATGATTGGGAAAAACAACAACAAAAAGTAATTGATCATATTAAGGCGCAAGGTTTTTTTGTGACTGATAAAGAACCCACTGACGAAGAAAGAAAAGTAAATGCTAAAATTTGTATGGTCGTGAGGGATAAAAAAAGTTATAATGCCCAAAAAACTTCTTTAGATAATGTATATGTAAGAAGAATTTCAAAAGCTATTTCACTTGTCAATAATGAACAGCCCGTTTTACTTCCAACACTTGGGGGTAGCCTTCCTTTATTTGTATTTGAGAAAGTATTGAAAACCTCTCCTGTGACGGTGCCTATTGCCAATCACGATAATAACCAACATGCCGAGAATGAGAATATTAAGTTGAAGAACTTTTTTGAGGGTATTCAGGTTTTCTCTGCTATAATGACGATGGAGAAATAAAGTTCTGAGAATATTTTAGTATATTGAATGTAGAAATAATACATTGCTATCACTAAATTCATTTCTCATGAAATCATTTTTCAAAAACAAACTTGTACGAGTAATTTCATTTGTACTTGTGCTTACTTCTTCTTTTGCTTTTACCCTTCCTTTAAGCTTTCCTGGTTTAGTAGACTGGGCCATGGTGGCGCGTATACGCGAAGAAGGATTACAGCATTCTAAAGTAATGGAGTATGAGTCTTATATAGTAGATGTATTAGGTGCAAGACTAACTTTGTCTAGAGACATGCAAAGAGCACAGGTTTGGGCTTTAGATGAAATGAAAAAAATGGGATTAAGCCAGGTGAATAGCGAAGCCTATATGGACTATGGTGTTACCTGGGATAATGAATATGTATCGGCACATATGATTGAACCCGATTACATGCCATTAAATGCTTATCCTGTTGCTTACACAGCAGGAACAGAGGGTAAGATAAATGCAGAGGCAATGGTGGTGGACATTCAAACCAAAGAAGACATTGAATTGTATAGAGGTAAACTAAAAGGTAAGGCAGTGCTTATTTCTAATCCTGCTGTCATTGATTTACTATCACTTATAAATGGGGTACACCGTTATACTAATGATGAACTAATTGCATTGGAGCAAGCAGCTATAGTTCCTATTAAGCCAAACCCAGCAAGAGTTATTAAAAACCCAACAATTATTACAGCAGTAGAACGTTTAGCATTTTTAAAATCTGAAAATGTGGCGGTAGTTTTACAAACCGATGGCAATAGATTAGGTATTGTGCCTGCTTATTCACGTCCTGGTGTAAGAGAAGATGGTTGGTCTGCAGCAGGCATGAAAAATGCATCACCCATTTTAGCAGTGACACCAGAACATTATAATAGAATGTACCGTGTATTAAAAAGAGGCATTGCTGTTAAAATAGAATTTGAAATAAAAAATAAAATAGGAGATAAGGTTGAACAAGCAATGAATCTTGTGGGTGAAATTCCTGGAACAAATCCTAAAGAAGGCATTGTAATGGTGGGTGCACATTTTGATACCTGGCATGGTAGTTCTAATGCAAGCGATAATTCATCTGGTACAGCAGTTGCATTGGAAGCCATGCGCATACTTAAAACATTAGGAGTAAAGCCTATGCGTACTATTCGCATTGCTTTATGGTCTGGTGAAGAACAAGGTTTATATGGTTCCAGGGCTTATGTACAAAAACATTTTGGTGACCCTCGTAATGCAGCCATTGGCATTAAGCCAGAATATGAAATGTTATCTGCTTATTTTAATCAAGACTATGGTGCAGGACAATACCGTGGTATATACTTACAAGGTAATGAAGCAGCACGCACTATGCTAACTGCATGGATGGAACCTTTTCGTGATTTAGGTATGAATATGGTTTCTAATCAAAGTCTAGGAAGTACCGACCATGTTTCTTTTGATGAAGTAGGACTTCCAGGTTTTCAATATTTACAAGACAGAACACCTGGCACTGCAGGGCATACTAATCTTGATTATCTTGAAGGAATTCAACCCGAGGACTTAATGAAAAATGCAACTATTATGGCTTCTTATATTTATCATGCTGCTATGGCAACGGAGAAAGTTCCTAGGAAAGCAGCTAAGTAATAATTTTTCATTCAGAACTGACGGCTTCATTTCATTTCGCCGTCTTCCTAAATGTTGGTCTTACCCAAACCCTTTCAGGACTGCCGTTTTTCACTATGTTCAAAACGTCTTCCTAAATGTCGGTCTTACCCAAACCCTTTCAACAATATCGCTTTGCGATATCGTTGGGTTTTTTAACGCTCAAGCTTTTACGAGCAAGCTCGCAACGCTTTCGCATTAAAAAACCCTGTCCCGAAAATCGTGACAGGGTTTGTGCCCAGAACAGGAATCGAACCTGCACATCCTTGCGAACGCTAGATTTTGAGTCTAGTGCGTCTACCAATTCCGCCATCTGGGCAGGGTTGCAATATTACGCTATTAACGAAAATCTGCCAAAATACGATCTAGGTATTTTTTCTTGTAGTAATACTCCTTTATTTGCAGCATTCCTTCTTGGGAAATAGTATCGACCGAACTAGTTTCCAAATACGTTTTAATAGGGCTGAAAATTTCATTTTCTATATTTTTAACTTTAGTAAGCACATCTTGTTTTGCTGCTTCATCATCGGCGTCCATCCAAGCCTCGTTTAATTCCATCATTTCCATTAAAAAATCAGGACTTAATGCATATTTTTCATCCTTTTCTAAAAACCCTTTTATTTCTAATACATAGGGTAGTATAGCTGCAGGGTTCTGTAGTAAAGTAAATGCTTTATTAGCAATAGCCGATTTTTCTAAGGCTTCTTCTTGTTCAAATTCATTGGCCTGGGTAAACTTATCCGGATGCGAGGCCCGCTGAATATCCATAAAAGCAGCACGCAGTTGCTTTGTATCTACTTGAAAACCAATTGGCAAACCGAACAATTTAAAATAGTTCATTTTAATAATTTGTATATTGTGTAAAATTACCAAAATGCCGGTTATTGGCCTTATTAAAGAAGGAAAAGTTCCTAGCGACAACAGGGTAGCACTTACTCCCAAGCAGTGTAGGTATTTGTTAGATCAATTCCCAAGCTGGGACATTATTGTAGAATCTTCCCCTAATAGATGTTTTAAAGACAAAGAATACCAAAAAGAAGGCATTAAAGTAGTGGAAGATATTAGTGCAGCGGATATTTTATTAGGTATTAAAGAAGTACCTACAAACCAACTAATAGCGAATAAAAAATATTTATTCTTTTCTCATACCAAAAAAGCGCAAACTTATAATAAAGCATTGTTTCATGTTATGATGGATAAAAATATAACGCTTATTGATTATGAATGTTTAGAACATGAGGACGGACAAAGACTTATTGGTTTTGGATTTTTTGCAGGTATTGTGGGGGCGCATAATGGAATGATGGCCTATGGAAATAGAACCAAGGAATTTACCTTAGGCAGGGTGAAGGAAGTGAAAGATTATATGGAGCTTATACATACTTATTTTGGTTTGAAACTTCCCAATATTAAAATTGCCATTACTGGTTCTGGTAGAGTGGCCCATGGTATTTTAGAAATTATGAATTTAATGGATGTACAACAAGTGGAGCCTGATGAATATATATCAAGAGAATACGCTTATCCCGTGTATGTACATTTAAAAGGAGGAGATTTATACAGACACAAAACAAATAATACTTACGACAGAAACAATTTTCATACGCATCCTGAAAACTATAATTGTTTATTTAATAATTATTTGAAATATACTCATATACTTATGAACGGTATTTATTGGGAACCCAGTATTGCCCCTTTATTTACCATGGACGATTTAAAAGAAGACGACTTCGCTTTAACCACCATTGCAGATATCACCGATGATGCTCTTGGCAGTGTGCCTTGTA
>JBAXWU010000126.1:0-3826 GCA_037128235.1 Chitinophagia bacterium
TTCTATACCTACACTAACGCCTTTAGCAGCGCACAAAAAAGCATCTTTTTGACAAATAATTTTATAACCCATTTGCTGTAAGTTGATGGGTATTATTTTGCCAGGATAGGGAGACGCAAAACTTACGTGTTTTTTACCCGAGCTGATATTAGAGAAAGCCGTCATAAATAAGCTTTCGCCAACTAAAACTCTTTTGCCAGCATTAAGTAATTTACCAAATAAGCCGCCGTTATTGGCTTGATTGCTACCATCTCCAAAAATGGTTTCCATCGCAACTCCATCGTCCATCATCATAAACGCACCTGGCTCGGCAATTGCCGTTTCATTGAGGTCTAATTCTACTTCAACGTACTGCATTTCTTCGCCGAAGATTCGATAGTCTATTTCGTGGTTCTGTATCATATTTTATGAAAATTTAAATGAGTATTTTAAAACCAACTACCAATAAAAGCATCATTAACTTTTTGACCTTTTAGTTTGGCGGCACGTTGCTTGCGTTTATTTTTTTGTTTGATAACTGCAACAATCATCAAAGGCATAAACAAAAAGGTTAGTGGAGGAATACCCAACATACTAATCCATTTTCCGCCAAAAGTACTGCGCATTGGTCTTCTTAATCTTTCTGAAATCAGGTACATAGCAGGTACCATAATTAGGGTCATAAAAAATGCAAATGACAATCCAAAAATAATGGTCCAAGACAATGGCTTCCAGAAAACCGCATTGTCTCCACCAAAGAAAATATGCGGATTTAAATCGGTAAACAAGCTGATGAAATTAATATTGAATCCTGTAGCAATTGGTATGAAAGCCAATATGGCTGCAAGTGCTGTTAATAATACAGGAATAATTCTTGTTTTACCTGCTTGAATGGCGGCCTCTCTAGTTTTCATGCCCCTCAACCTAAGCTCATCGGTAAATTCAATCACTAATATTCCGTTCTTAACCACAATACCTGCTAATCCAACAATACCAATACCTGTCATTACAACGGATATTTGCATACCTGTAATTGCAAATCCTAATAGTACCCCAATTAAACTGAAAATAATTTCGGTTAAAATAATGACAGGTTTACTAATAGAGTTAAACTGCAATACGAGGATAAATAAAATTAACATCAGTGCAATTAATAAAGCTTTTCCTAAAAAAGCACCTGTTTCTGCTTGTTGCTCTCCTTCGCCTGTTTGCTTAATTGTAACACCATCTACTTTTCGTAAAAAGGTAGTAATATATTTTGCAAGAACCATGTTTACAGCGGTTGCAGTATAGCCATTTAATACATTTGACTGAAGGGTAATTAGTCGTTTTTGATTTTTACGCTTCACACTTCCAAGTGTACTAGTGGGTTCAAAACTTATTAATGAACTAATAGGAATATTTTTAATGGCACCGCCGCTAGCAAAATCACGAAAACTAATTTTCATGTTTAGCAATTCGGTTAAATTTTTACGCTGCAATTCATTATTGCGTAATTGTATTTTAAACTCGTCTTTGCCTTGTTTAATTTTAGAAATCTCTTTTCCAAATAAAGCGGTTCTTAAAGCCAAGCCAATTTGTCCGGAAGAAACACCTTCTATTAAAGCACGCTCTCTATTTACTTTAAGCGTTAGTTCTGGTGTAGTTAAATCAACACTGAGTTTTAATTCTTCTACTCCAGGAACCTGAATAGAATCTAAGTAGTTTTTAAAATCCATCGATGTTTTAATGAGCTTGTCAAAATCCTCAGTCGACACTTCAATATTTATAGGCGATTCTGTTGGAGGACCATTTTGTTCTTGGTCTACACTAATTTCTGTTCCAGGAATACCTTTCATGGCTTTGCGCAAACTGTCTAAAATAGGCGTTGTTGCAACACCATTTCTATCTTCGAATGGTACAAAGGAAATTTGAATTCTACCTAGTTCACTACGGGTACTTCTATCACCAGATCTTGGGTCACTTGCACCAATGGCTACGTTTGTAATAACGCTTTCTACAATTGGATTTGTTTTTCCATTTTCGGTTCCTAGTACTTTACTTACCCTAGCTTCTAAAACTTTGGTAATAGAATCTGTATATACCACATCGGTACCTACCGCTAGTTTTGCATAAACAAAAATTTGGTTAGGATCTCCTTTGGGAAAAAACTGAATGGGTACATTGCTTACCGCAAAAAGAAATACAGAAAATATCAATAAACCAATCGTTGAAAGTAACAAATAAACAGGCCTCCAACCATGTAAAGCCCAACGTAGTAGGGATTCGTAACGGTTCATGATATAAGGAAGTACTTTGTTTTGGAAATTATGAATGGCATCATCCAAAACATATTTATTTAATACTACAAGTACCATAAATAATAAGAGTAGGTTGCCCCAAAATGGTGCGCCAATTAAGTCTAATAAAATTCCTAATAAAATAGCGGCCCAAAATCCTTTCTTTTTAAAGATGGCACTCTTTGTAGATTTATCCGTTTCGTTTTCTGGGTGATTCATAAAATCAACTGCAAAAACCGGGTTCATAATAAAAGCCACTACCAATGATGCTGCTAGTGTAAATATGAGCATGGTAGGTAGATAAATCATAAACTTACCAATAATACCAGGCCAGAAAAGTAATGGAAAGAATGGTGCTAGTGTGGTTAGTGTTCCTGCTAATACCGGAATAAATACTTCTCCTGCAGCCATACGTGCAGAAATGGCAGCTGAAATTTTTCCTTTCCCATCAAAAAATATTCTATGCGTATTTTCAATGACCACAATGGCATCATCTACAATAATTCCTAGTCCAAAGAGTAAAGCAAATAATACAATAAAGTTTAAGGTAACATGTCCGCCAACAATTAGGTCGGCGCCTGGTAAAAATACAAATGCCACGAACATGCTTAAGGGAACAGATAGTGCCACAAAAAAAGCATTTACTACCCCCATAAAAAACATCAAAATAATTAATACCAATACAAATCCTATCACAATAGAATTGACTAAATCAGTAAATGAAGTGCGGGTTCTAACACTCATATCTCCGGTAATTACGGCCTTTAAGTTTTTTGGAAAACTATTGGCTTTCATTTCATTTACAATTTTTTGAACACCGTCACTTGTTTCAATTAAGTTCTCGCCACTTCTTTTAATAATATTTAAGGTCACTACGTTTTTACCATCCAATCGAGCAAAACTTTGTTTTTGCTTAACGGTATCTTTAATCACCGCAATATCTTTTAAGTAGATGGGTGCGCCTGTTTGGTTACGAATAATTATTCGCTCAATATCAAAAGCAGTTTTTAGTTGCCCTTTTAATTGCAGGTTACGTTTCATGTTTCCTACTTCCAGTAAGCCGCCAGAGATATCAATGTTTTCGCGTTGAACAGCATTTGAAATATCATCGAAAGTTACACCCGCACTTTGCATGCGATAATTGTCTACATTAATTTGAAACTCTCTTTCTGGGGCACCTACAATATCTATCCGATTAATTTGAGTAAGGTCTTCTAGTTTGTCTTTAAGATCGTCGGCGTATTTTTTTAACTGTTGCAAATTATAGTCGCCACTAATATTTACATACATGATTGGCTGCTCACTAAAACTGATTTCAAGTGCAGTTGGTGGAGAGGTTAAATCGGTAGGTAAATCTAATTTTGCTTTATCAATAGCATCCTTCACTTTTTGTAAAGCGATATCGGGTTTTACATTGGTATCAAATTCAATTTGTATAGCCGAAAAATCTTGTTGAGAAGTACTAGTGAACTTTTTTATTTTGGCTCCTGTAATACTTTTAATTTGTTTTTCTAAAGGACGTGTTACTAAATTTTCTATATCTTTTGGAGAGTTACCTACATAAATTG
>JBAXWU010000127.1:0-3745 GCA_037128235.1 Chitinophagia bacterium
GGTGTATTTTGGGGAAGGGCTCCTAAAAATAAAACCGGAAACTCCATTAAGGTTTGAATGTAGGGATGTTTGAAAAAACGTGCGACATGTTTTTTCATAGATTGAAATACATCTAATTTAAAAACGCCCTTGATTAAATCTATGTCTATAAATTCTTTTAAAGAAATACCTGGCTGATGTACTAGTTTACCCACACCAATATCATATTTATATTTAGCTTCTTCCATGAACTGGTCTAAAGCCTTTGCAGCACCGGGTTCTACGCTTTCTAATAGAGCAGCTAATTCGGTATAATTAGCAGGCATATCCCAATGGGTTTGGTCAAAGTAAACACGGTAAGAGGGGTCTAATCTTTTTAATTTATAAAAATCGGAAACCTTTTTTCCAAAGGCTGCAAAATACCTTTCAAAAACATCGGGCATCCAATACCAACTTGGACCCATATCAAATGTAAAACCTTGGGCTTCAAATTTTCTTGCACGGCCACCAGGTAAATTATGTTTTTCAATTACAGATACTGACCATCCTTTCTTTGCTAAAAAAGTAGCTACTGACATGCCAGCAAAACCAGCACCAATCACTAATGCTTTTTTAGAAGGGGTGGACATAGTTTAGTATCGTTGAATTTTCTGTTTTAAAATTTTTCTAGCAAAGTGAATTCGACTTTTGATAGTGCCTAAGGGCTCATTTAATTCGTCTGCAATTTCATTATACTTGTAGCCTTCAAAATATAAATTAAAAGGCGTTCTGAATAGTTCAGGCAAGTCATAAATAAGCTGTTTCACTTCTCTCAAATTTAAGTTAGTCACGCCATCATTCAAAACCTTTGTTCTAGTTTGATCGATTAAAAAATCGTTTGGAGAATTATCCAATACTACAGACTGTTTCGCTTTTTTACGGTAATCATTGATAAAAATATTACGCATAATGGTATACAACCAAGCCTTGATATTGGTACCTACATTATACTTGTCTTTATTAGACAAGGCTCTGTACAGGGTTTCCTGAAATAAATCCTTAGCCACTTCATGATCCTTGGTTAAGTTAATAGCAAAGGGCTTTAGAAAATCGGCATTTTCAGTGAGTAGTAATGTGAATTCAGCGTTTGACATATAAGTCTGTTTAACTTTTGGATTATAAAGCTAAACATAATTTTGTCCTGAAATGGTTAATTTGTTTAATTTATTGATAAAATAATTAAACATTTCGGATTTGGTAAGTCTGGAAACGCTGCGTTGCACTTAAATAGAATACAACTATTTGATTACCAATATTTTAATAAGTAAAATAGATAAACTAGATAGAATTTATAAACTGAATGGTCTCGGATAAACTTCGTTTTACAGAGATATTGGAAGCTACTTGACCTTTGTAGTCTCGCACAATTTGACCTGATAAAACCACTGGAGAGCTTTTATTAATATGAGATAACCCTTCTAAAAATTTATCCAATTTAAACTTCTTAGCTGGGGAAGTGATATGACAAAATAAATAATCAGGTTTAGTTCTGCTCACTAAAAATTCAAGATCTGTCATGGGTATATTAGTTCCTAGATAATCAACATATATGCCATTTTGTTTTAATAAAAAATGTACATATAAAATACCCAATTCATGGTACTCTGCTTCAGGCAAAAATAAAACTATTCTCTTTGTATATTTATTTACAGGCATCAATTTTTCAATACCATAAATAATTTTCTGTCTTAATATATTGGTCGCAAGATGCTCCTGTGCTGGGTTGATACGTGTTGTCATCCATAATATACCCACTCTTTCTAAAAAAGAGAAAATGATTTCAACGATGGTTTTTTCAACGCCCTTCTGAGCAATATAATTATCTAGTTGTTGTTCAAAGGCTGGCATATTGAGTGAAACCATGTCTTTTATTAAATTGTTCACTACCCTTTCCTTTTGAGCGTCCATTTGATTAATGGTAAGAATTTTTTCTTCCATTTGCTCCGGGCTCATCTTGTCAATATGTGAAATCTTAAACCCGTATTTATTTAAAAACGATACGTTTAAAATGATCTTTAATTCAATGGCTGAATAGGTTCTTATATTCGTCTCAGTGCGAGAGGGTTGCAGGAAATTATAGCGTTGCTCCCATATACGAATGGTGTGGGCCTTAATCCCAGAAATTTGCTCTAAGTCCTTGATTGAATATTTTGACATACCATAATAACAACATGTTTTTAAAATTGTTCATTTTTTGTTTAAGAAAACAGAAAATGCATGCAACAAACTAAAAAACTACGCTGTAGGCTAGGAAAATCTACTTTTTTAACTGTCTAAGGTATTCCCCATAGCCACTTTTGGCATATTTATCGGCTAAAACTAGTAATTGAGTCTTATCTATAAATCCCATACGGTAGGCTACTTCTTCAATACAACCTACTTTTTGACTTTGTCTTTTCTCAATCACCCTTACAAATTCACAGGCGTCGGCATAGGAGTCAAAAGTACCGGTATCCAACCAAGCCGTACCTCTATTCATGATACCCACTTGCAATTTCTTATTTTCCAGGTATACTTTATTGACATCTGTTATTTCATATTCGCCTCTTGGAGAAGCAGGAATGTTTTTAGCAATCTCTACCACCTCGTTATCATAAAAATATAAACCCGGTACTGCATAATTGGACTTAGGTTGCTTTGGTTTCTCCTCCAAAGAAAGTGCATTGTTATTGGCATCAAATTCTACCACACCATAACGCTCTGGATCATTTACTTCATAAGCAAATACGGCAGCACCTTCTACATTGTTAAATGATTGTACTAACTTACTAAAGCCTGCACCATAAAATATATTATCGCCTAATATTAAAGCCACTTTATCCTTACCAATAAAATTAGCTCCAATAACAAATGCTTGTGCTAGTCCATTAGGTACTGCTTGCACTTCGTAATGAAAAGAACAACCTATTTCAGCACCATCGCCTAATAATCTTTTGAATTGATCGCTATCCTCAGGGGTGGTGATGATTAAAATATCTTTAATACCCGCTAATAATAATACAGATAGTGGATAATAAATCATGGGCTTATCATAGATAGGCATTAACTGCTTACTGATACCCTTGGTAATAGGATACAACCTAGTACCTGATCCGCCTGCTAATATAATTCCCTTCATAAACCTAATTTTTGTTTTTTACTTGTGTATATGTTTTCGCACTTGCGTGCTCAAATCATAACAGTTTTTCTACATACCTAAACTTTTCGAATATTCCGCAAAGCTTCCTAATGTTTTATCTTTTTCTGAAAATATTAATTCCGAAGTGGGTAATCTCCAATCAATGTTTAAATCCTTATCGTTATACATAATACCTACTTCATCGCCTGGCTCATAAAACTTATCTACCTTATAAAAGAAGGTAGCCGATTCACTTAATACTACAAAACCATGGGCGAAGCCCGCAGGTACAAAAAATTGTTTATGATTTATTGCAGTAAGCTCAATAGTAAAATGTTGCCCAAAACTAGGAGAACCTTTTCTTAAATCTACCACTACATCTAATACCGCACCTTCTAAAACCCTTACTAGCTTTGCTTGTGCAGCAACACCTCTTTGCATATGCAATCCTCTTAATACACCTTTACTGGATCTAGATTGATTGTCTTGTACAAAATCTATTTCTAAACCACTGGCTGCTTGAAAATCTCTTTGGTTAAAAGTTTCAATAAAATAACCTCTCGCATCGCCATGCACAGTGTCGTGAATAATAAAACAATCTTTTAAGGG
>JBAXWU010000128.1:0-3682 GCA_037128235.1 Chitinophagia bacterium
ACGGTGTATTAAATATGCTTGAGGCTGTTAGAATATCAGATAAAGAAAATAAAATCAGGTTTTACCAGGCCTCTACTTCAGAAATGTTCGGAGGTCTAGACTACAACAGGCCTGGCAAGGGCTATGATGAGAACTCAGCATTTCATCCCCGAAGCCCTTACGGCGTAGCTAAATTATATGGACACTGGATAACAAAAAACTACAGAGAAAGTTATGGCATGCACGCAAGTAGCGGAATACTTTTTAATCACGAAGGGCCTATGAGAGGACTTGAGTTTGTTACTAGGAAGATAAGTAATGCTGTAGCAAGGATAAGTTTAGGCAAGCAGGATCACATTGAACTCGGCAACCTAGAGCCAAAAAGAGACTGGGGCTACGCAGGTGATTATGTCGAAGGAATGTGGCGAATGTTGCAGCAGGATGAGCCAGGTGATTATGTGCTTGCAACCGGTGAAACGCACTCAATCGGTGAATTCTTAGAGCTTGCCTTCAAAGAAATAGGTATTAATGACTGGAAGCCTTATGTAAAACAAAATCCAGAATTTATGAGACCTGCAGAGGTTGATATATTACTCGGTAACCCTGAAAAAGCCGAAAAAGTACTAGGTTGGAAGAGGGAAGTAGATTTTCCAGGTCTAGTAAGCATGATGGTTAAAAACGATCTAGCAATAGAGAAAAATAAGTAGATTATATTTAGGCCAAGATATCTTTAAAAGTTTGCTCAAGTGATATTTTCGGTTGCCAACCAGTATCTTTTTTAATTTTGCTATAATCCCCCACGATTAAAGGATTATCCGAAGGCCTTAGTCTCGATTTGTCTAATTCTATTTCAGCGCTGATGCCCTTAATTTTCATTAAGTCATTTAATATTTTATTGCCACTAATGGCTAAGCCCGAACAAATGTTATAGACTTCGCCTGATTTTCCTTTTTCGTAGAGTAGTCTGTAGGCTCTTGATATATCTCTGACGTCAGTATAGTCTCTCTGAGAATCTAAATTCCCAACCATAACCTTGTCTGTATTGCCAGAGCTAAAATCTATTATTTGCTTTGCTAGGTCTGGAACAATGAAACCTGGTCCTTGACCCGGACCAATATGATTAAAAGGCCTAGCAATTACAACCTCAAATCCGACACTTTCATAATATAAAGCCATCTCTTCTTGGCCCATCTTGCTAACAGCGTAAGGTGAATTTGGCAAAATAGAAGATTGCTCATTTAAGGGCATTACATTTTTGGGCGAATAAATCGTGCCACTACTTATTATTATGAATCTTGGCTTAATTTTTTGTTTGATGCAGGCCTCAAAAAGATTTACCTCTATCCCTATGTTTGTGTCTATGTATTTCATTGGATCGCTAAACGAAGGCCCAACAGCAGCTAGCCCTGCCAGATGAATAACGCCATCTATGTTAGATAAGTCGATGTTTTCTACCTTTTCTCTATCCGTAAGATCAACTACTAAATATTCATCTAACCCCTCAGGCTTTTGAGATGAACCGATTTCTCCGCCAAGACCAATAACAATGTAGCCCGCGCTCTTAAGCTCTTTGGAGAGGTGGTTTCCAACAAATCCATTTGCACCAGTAACTAATATTTTTTTTATCATAAACTAGATTATATTATATGTAGAAGAATAAAGCCTTTCTTTATTGCCGTTCTTGCCTATATTGATGTAAAATAACAGATAATGCAGAACTTCATACAAAAATATAGATATTCCTATATATTGCTCAAAGAGTTGGTTAAAACTGACTTCAAACTTCGATATCAGGGATCAATCCTTGGTTATATGTGGTCTTTGCTTAGACCACTTTTTTTGTTTGTAATACTATATATAGTATTTGTAAGACTGCTTAAAGTAGGGAGTGGCATACCTCACTACCCCGTATACTTATTATTGGGCATTGTAATTTGGAATTATTTTGCTGAAGTTACGGCGGGTGGAGTGAGCTCTATTGTTGGCAGGGGAGATCTGTTGAGAAAAATTAATTTTCCGAAATATGTAATTTTATTATCCGTTTCACTGTCTGGTTTTATTAATTTGGTTCTTAATTTTATAGTAATTGCAATTTTCATGTTTTTTAGTGGCGTCACATTAGGGTATAGTGCTTTTCTTATAGTCCCTATAATAATAGAGTTATTTATTTTTTCTTTAGGTGTATCTTTTTTACTAAGCACTCTATACGTTAAATTCAGAGACGTTTCATATATATGGGAAGTTATTATGCAGGCAGCTTTTTATGCTACTCCTATAATTTATTCGCTAAATATTCTTTCAGATAGATTTCAGAAGCTACTCCTATTAAATCCAATGGCACAAATTATTCAGGAGGCTAGGTATGTACTTATAACCAAAAAAACAATTACAATAGAACATGTATTTAAAGGCAATTTAATTGCCTCAATGTCACCAATAATTTTAGTCATCGTGATTACAATTTTATCTTCCTTGTATTTTAAAAGAAAATCAAAAAATTTTGCGGAGGAGATTTAAAATATGAATAGAGATATCGCCATAAGTGTACAAAAAGTATCTAAAAATTTCGTAATTAGCAAAATGAGAAAAGATACTGTCAAGGGTATATTTACAAATTTATTTAAAAAAGAAAACATACAGAACCATTTTCAGTATGCATTGAAGGATATAAATTTCGAAATAAAAAAAGGAGAATTTTTTGGAATAGTTGGTAGAAACGGAAGCGGAAAAAGTACTCTACTTAAGATTTTGGCAGGAATTTATCAACCCACTTCTGGGAATATAAAAATTCAAGGAAGATTGGTTCCGTTTATTGAGCTGGGGGTTGGATTTAATCCAGAATTATCTGGAAGAGATAATGTATATCTCAACGGTTCAATGATGGGATTTTCAAAAAAAGAGATCACGGCAATGTATAGTGACATAGTCGAATTTGCTGAATTGGAGAATTTTATGGAAAAAAAATTAAAGAATTATTCTTCTGGTATGCAAGTTAGGCTTGCTTTCTCCATGGCCACTAGAGCTAAAGCTGACGTATTGTTGGTTGATGAGGTGTTAGCTGTTGGTGATGCAGAATTTCAGCAAAAATGTTTTAAATACTTTAGGGATTTGAAAAATTCTGATACAACAGTAGTTTTCGTAAGTCATGATATGAATTCTGTCGCAGAATATTGCGATAGAGCATTATTGATCGAAGATAGTGAAGTTAAGGTTTTTGGTAGTTCTAAGGATGTATCTAGAGCTTACACCAGAATGTTTATGGATGAAGATATTCAGAATCACCAAGTTGATATAGCTAACAATTCTAAGAGATGGGGTGATGGAAGAGTGAAATATAAAAAGGTATACATAAGTCCGGAGACAATAGGCGATTCAGAAACATTTAAAATATGCACAGAAGCTATAGTCAGAAAAAACATGGATACTGCTATATTTGGATTTTCTATTTCTAATGATCAAGATATTAAAATTATCGGAAACAATAATAAAATAAAAGATAAATTTATAAACAAATTAAAAAAAGGTGAATTAATAAGACTGGAGTGGACTGTACCAAATATTTTTAATACAGGAATTTATAGAATAAATCTACAAATAAATAGTGATGATTATTCGGAGGTGATTGATTCGTGGGATGATTCAGAAACCTTCAAAATAGAAAGATCTAATAATAATCCCTATGAAATTGTACCAAATATTTCCT
>JBAXWU010000129.1:0-3650 GCA_037128235.1 Chitinophagia bacterium
GAAAAAGAGTCGGTGTCGAACGACGAACTGCCTTATTTCGATAATAAATAATTTAAGAATCTTTTAAGACTGTCAACTTCGCTTCGCTCGTTGACTTCCCAGACGCATTGGATTTACCCAAATCCTTATGGGTTATTGTAGCCACGCCGGGAATCGAACCTGGATTAGGAGCTTCGGAAACTCATGTACTATCCATTGTACTACGTGGCTGTAAAACAAAATTAGGGAAAATAAAAGTTCAATTAGAACATTTGCATTAGAAAACATTCATTTACGCCCGCCGTAACATCACTTTAATGGCTGCTGATAAAAATATACGCGTAGGAAGTGAGCGCATAATTTGAATGTCCTCTAGTAAACTAGAAGTATTGGATAAAAATTTAAACACAGTAGCCGCTTCATTCTTGGCAAAAATGCGTTTAAATATTTCGGCACCTTCCATTTTATGGTGAAATAAGACATCCAGTAAAACTGCATCGTAAAACCCATGCCTTGTGTTATGTATCTTGGTTTGAATAGGTAATCCCTTCTCTAATTGATTAACTATATTTTTACATTGCTCCTGAATAAACTGAAAAGCATAACCTGTACTTGCTTTAATGGCTGCACCTAATGCACCAATAGTATAAATAGGCGCTTGGGTAGAAGCTAATTCAATTTGCGTCATAGGAATGGCGCCTATTTCATCGTGTGTGGTTCTATAATTAATACCAGGAAACTCTTTGGCTAAATAAGTATCCAACACTTTATCATATTCAGTAGTAGCCAAAACATTTTCTGAAAATATAGTATACTCTACCAAGGCTTCTGTTTCATTTAAAGGCAATTGATACATAAAAGCAGTAGCGCCTTGCTGAGGCACATTAAAATCCATCAGCTTCGCGATAGCTTTATTAAATACTGGTTTTTCAAATTCCACTACCCTGCCTTTAAAATGTTGCCATAAAAAAGGGACTTTATTATTGGAAGAAGTACCGGACTGTAATGAGTTAGAATAAGCAGCAGCTGTATTTAATTGATTCATTTGAAAAGGTAATAAACTAGAAAAAACATAGGCTCCAATGGCAGACCCTCCCTCCCAACTTACTTTAGCGCCTTTACTCGGATTTATTGAATCAATGGCTGTAATGTCAAGTATAATGGCTTCCTGAAAATGAATATTCGATTTTAATTTCGAGTTGCTAAGAATGAAATTATAAAAATCAATCCCTTGGATCATCTTATAAGAAAAGGGGGAAGTAGGTAATTCTTTATCAAAGCCTTGCGCATGAATGGAAATAGTATCCCAACTATTTTTGACTAAGTTTTCAAAAGCACTAGCGTCTTTATTCCAAAAGCACCAAGTACGGTCGTTGGTTTTATTGAATGACTTATCAATAACTAAAATAGACTTTGTAACTAAACTCGAAGACTGCATTAAATAATGCAATAAAGATAATCCTGCCCCTCCGGCTCCTGCTATAATATAATCGTAGCTTGCTACTTCAGTATTAGTATGTGTAGCATTACTCATTGCTTTGTATAGCTTCGTCTCGACGAACTTTATCCCAATATTTTTTAGCAACTATTAACATACCAAAACTTTCACTCTCTTCTTTGTTCAAATGCTTATGATGCATTTTATGTGCCCAACGAATGGCTTTAATATAACGACTATTGGATTTAGTAAACCACTTGATTCTCTGGTGTATAATAACTTCGTGCACAATAAAATAAGCAAAGCCATACATAGCTACACCTGTTCCTATACCCGCTATCCATATTGGACCTACAAAATTACCATAGAAAATGCAGGCCATACTTGGAATGGCAAATATTAAAAAGAAGGCATCGTTCTTTTCAAGAAAATGTCCAGTGGGCTGATGATGGTCTTCATGTAAATACCATAAAAAGCCATGCATTACATAACGGTGGGTTAACCAAGTAATTCCTTCCATAATGCAAAAAGTAAGTAAGGACACTAATATAAAAATCATAAAATCAATTTTTTTAATTATTAAACAAATTTACTATAACAAATTCAACTGACTGCGTAATGTAGCCTTAGCTACGATAAATATTTTTCCTGGTGTAGGAATTCTAATTCTTGCTTTTAAAATAGCCTCTGGATGCGTTTTCTTAATTTTTTTAAACAAAGAATAATAATATTTAAAAGCTACATATACCCCAAATCTGGCTTTCAAGGGTAGCATTTTAATACCCTTTAGTGCTTCTTCAAAATCGGCCTGAATATCGGCCTCAATCATTTCTTTATCGGCTTGGGTAAACTTAGAAAAATTACAGTTAGGAAAATACATTCTATCTAGGCCTTCAAAATCGGCTTTAATATCGCGTAAGAAATTTACTTTCTGAAAAGCAGCCCCTAAATGTTTAGCAGATGGTTTCAATTTTTCAAATTGAGCCATATCACCCTCGCAAAAAATATGTAAACACATCAGTCCTACCACTTCCGCACTTCCATAAATATACGTTTGATAAGAAGCAACATCATATTGCTGCTTATTTAAATCCATTTCCATACTTACTAAAAATGCTTCTAATAAGGCAGGGTCAATTTTATATTTTGAAAAAGTTAATTGAAAACGGTGCAAAATGGGATTTAAACTAATACCTTGCTCTAAAGCCAGGTAAGTTTCTTTTTTAAATTGCGCAAGTAATGTTGCTTTGTCAAATTCATGAAAAGTATCTACAATTTCATCGGCGAATCTTACAAAACCATAAATGTCATATATAGGCTGACGTAAGTCGACATTAAGTAATTTAATAGCAGAAGAAAAACTAGAGCTATACATTAGCGTAGTTGTTTTACTGCTTAAACCAGTGACTTCATTATATAGTTTTAAATCAGACATTTCTAGGTTGTAAATTTAGATAATTTTTTTCAATCAGCTCCGCTACCACTTCCCCGCTAATTAAACTAGGCGGCACCCCTGGACCAGGCACCGTTAATTGACCTGTATAATATAAGTTTTTTACCTTTTTGCTTTTACAAGAAGGCTTTAAAATAGCTGTTTGTAATAAGGTGTTCGCAAGGCCATAGGCATTGCCCTTGAAGGAATGATACTCACTCTTGAAATCAGACACCGCAAAGGACCTTTTATAGACAATACTATCTGCAATGGACTGTCCCCATCTTTGTTCTAAACGAGTAATGAGTTCATTAAAATATTTGTCTCGAACTTCCTCTGTATCTCCTTCCAAGCCAGCAGCCACAGGAATTAATAAAAATAAATTTTCACTTCCTTCAGGTGCCACGGTAGTATCTGTTACCGAAGGTACAGAGGCATAAAACAAAGGTTTTGTGGGCCAACTAGGTTCGGTATAAATTTCTTTACCATGGATAGCAAAATCGGTATCAAAAAATAAAGAATGGTGCGTTACCCCCGTTAATTTTTTATTCAAGCCCACATAATATAGTAATGAACTAGGTGCCATAGTACGCGACTCCCAATAATTAGCAGTATAAGACTGATATTTAGGACTGATTAATTTTGTTTCAATATGATGATAATCCCCAGCGCCAATAACCACTTCAAACTCATAATGCTTTTGCTCGCCTGTCACCGTTGATTTGGTTAAACAAGATTTTGCAACCCCATTCAAGACTTCAATTTGTAAGGCCTCTTCTCCAAAATAAAAGGTAACGCCTT
>JBAXWU010000013.1:0-25125 GCA_037128235.1 Chitinophagia bacterium
AACGAATTTTCGGGAGGTCAACCCAGTGCTATAGGTATTAGAAATTTTATAAAATATTTATTGAATAAGTCTGTCACCAATAAAGTAGCTGCCCCTCGTTATTTATTATTATTTGGTATAGCCAATTATAATACTAGAAATTATAATAGTGCTACTGAAATTCCTGTTTTCGAATCGGCAGCATCTACGGGAGTACTTACAAGTTATCCATCCGATGATTTTTATAGCATACTGAATGATAATGATGATATTAATAATTATACTGAAATTAAAAACCTTGCCATAGCAACAGGAAGACTGCCTGTAAGAAATAGCGCAGAGGCGGACACTGTTGTTGAAAAAATAATAAACTATCAAAAAAATTCAAGTGGGGGTGCCTGGAAAAATAATATTACTTGGGTGGCTGATGATGGTGATTATAATTTACACTTACAAGATGCAGAAGCTATTTCAAATCATTTGCAAGAAAAAGTACCGAAGTGGAATCATAAGAAAATTTATTTAGATTTTTATGCTGCTACTAAAAATATAGCAGGCAATACGTATCCTTTAGTCAATAGTGAAATTATACAAACTATTAACGAGGGTAGCTTAATTTTAAATTATACGGGGCATGGCAACTATGCCAGATTAGCAGAAGAAGCAGTCATTAGTCAATCAGATGTTCTTCAGTGGAATAATCCGGGCAAATTACCCTTGATGATAACTGCCTCCTGTGATTTTGCGCCTTATGACCAGCCTCAGTTAAGCCCTTTTGGATTCGATGCGTTAATGAAAAATAGTAAAGGGGTCATTGGGCTAGTAGCTGCTAGTAGATTGGTTTATGCCTATAGTAATAAACAAATCAATGATCATTTTATACAGCAATTATTAGTGCCTGATTCTTTGGGTCGCTTTTCAACATTAGGAGAAGCTTTGCAAAAAGCAAAAATACAAGCTTGGTCCTTAGCAGAAGATCATATGAATGCATTTAAGTTTAGTTTATTGGGAGATCCTGCAATGCGTTTGTCAACTCCTAAATATGAAATTGGTATTACCAGTTTGAATCAAAAACCATTTACGGGAAAAGATACACTTCTAGCAGGTAGTAAATACACTATAAAAGGTTTGGTTAATAATAAAGGTATTTCACAAAACGATTTTAATGGGCTACTTGATTTTGTTTTATATGATGCAGCCACTAATAAAAAAACACTAGCCAATGCAGGTTCAAGTAGCATAACTTCTGTTTCTACACAAGAAAATATTTTGTTTAAAGGCAAGGTAACAGTGACTAAGGGAAATTTTACAGTCGATTTTTTATTACCCAAAGAAGTCAGCTTGCAAAAGAATTTGAAAATGCAAATTACTGCGTATAATGAGCTGTCGGATGCAATGGGTGTATATGATAAATTAATAGCATTGGATGCTGGCGGAATTTTAATGAACGATAAGCAAGGACCTGCCTTGAAAATATTTTTAAATGATACTAACTTTATAGATGGCGGATGGGCTGCTGCAAGGTCTAATTTATTTTTAAGTCTAGTAGATAGTGGAGGTATTCAAACTTCTGGTAATGCTTTAGGCCATGACATGGTTTTAACCATAGATGATGATTATAAAAACGCTATTGTACTTAATAATTACTTTGTAGCGGATGTAGATAGCTATCAAAAAGGTAAACTAATGTATGCTTTGCCTCTTTTGGCGGAAGGCCCCCACTTCATCATGGTGAAAGTTTGGGATTTATTAGGTAATTCCACTACAAAAATTATACATTTTGAAGTGCCGAAATCAGATAATTTGACTGTTAAAAATTTATATAATTACCCCAATCCATTTCAACATTTTACTCAATTTAGTTTTGAGCATAATAAGGTAGGCCAAAGCCTAGAAATAAATCTTAGCTTATACGATAATATGGGGAATTTGCTTTTCACCAAACCTTTAAATGGAACCTATAAAGCCAATAGGGTGGTGGCTGGTTGGGATGGGGCTGTTACTGGGTCTGCCCTCCTTCAAGCTGGTATTTATTATTATAGGTTAAGTATTAATGACGGCAGTGTAACTCGTTTTTTAACTAATAAACTTGTAAAATATTAAAAATTTACACATGTATTTGATATCTTTACATTTCTGTAGTAGTAATTTAAAAATCTTATGAGCAGCACTAAATATATTCGCATTTTTTTATTTTTTGCAATGGCTTTAGTGAGTCGATTAGCTACTGCGCAAGTCAATCCCATTAGAATTCAAAGTACAGCTGTTCCTTTTATGTTAATTTCTCCCGATGCACGCTCGGGAGGTATGGGAAATTTATCTTTAGCGATGTCGCCTGAAGCCAATGATCTTTTTGGCAACACGGCTAAGCTTCCTTACTTAAATGAAGGCAGAAGTTTTCTAATTAACTATACACCTTGGTTGAAGGATTTAGGATTGAATGACGTGTATTTAGCAAGTGCCGGTTTTTATAAAAAATTAGATGATAAAAGTAGTATCAATAGCTCTTTACGTTTTTTTAGCTTAGGTAATATTGACTTCTCAGATGAATCAGGAAATGTGAACCTACCTTCTCAAAGACCTTCTGAATTTAGTTATGATTTTGGCTATAGTCTTTTATTAAATGATAAATTAAGTATGGGCGTAACGCTCCGTTATATTCATTCTAAATTAGTCTCAGGGTCTTATGGTGGAACGGCTATTAATTATCGAGCGGGTAATACTTTAGCTGGTGATATTAGTTTATTCTATAAGCAAAATGAAGATTTACAAGGTTTTCATGCAGGTTTATTGCTTTCTAATTTAGGTGGCAAAATCAGTTATTCCAATGAAACAAAGAATAAGTATTTTATTCCAGCCAATCTAGGGCTAGGTATTGGATATTTGAATAAACTTGATGCAGACAATTCCATTGAGTTTGGTGTAGATGTAAACAGAATTATGGTACCTGCTAATCCAGACAATACGAGTACGGAATCGGTCAATCAGTATTTTTCACAATCGGTGGTATCTAGTTGGTTTAATTCATTTAATAACAAATATGGAATGCCCATTGGGGAATCACTGAAAGCTTCTTTAGGTATAGAATATAATTATACGAATCGATTTTTTTTAAGAGGGGGCTATTTTATTGACAACAATAAAAACCTAGGCAGTATGCAATATTTCACAGTAGGTACTAGCTTCCAATATCAACAGTCTAAATTTAACATTTCTTATTTAGTGCCTTCTGGTGGAGGGATTTCAAAAAATCCTTTATCTAATACACTTAGGTTTGGTACCATTTTCTACTTCTAATTGCCTATTTTTGTTGATATGTCAACAGCGGTTCAAATAGTCAATAAAAGTCATCATCCTTTACCGGAATATGCAACTACTGGTTCATCAGGGATGGACATCAGAGCGTTTTTGACTAGCCCAATTACCCTGGCACCCATGGAAAGAGTTTTAATACCTACGGGTTTATTTATAGCCCTACCTGAAAATGGGGAAGCGCAAATTAGACCTAGAAGTGGACTAGCCCTTAAACAAGGGCTTACTTGTTTGAATTCACCCGGTACCATTGATGCAGATTATAGAGGAGAATTAAAAGTAATACTCATTAATTTATCTAATGAAGCGCAGGTCATTACAGATGGAGATAGAATTGCGCAAATGGTTTTTCAAAAAGTAGAGAAAGTAATTTTAGAAAAAGTGGAAACCTTAGAAGCCACGGAAAGAGGCGCTGGAGGCTTTGGGCATACAGGTAAAAAATAATAAGTAAATGAAAAAAGGTTTTTATATACTTGGTTTGATTTTATTGTTAGCTTCTTGCTCAACTTATAGAAAAGTGCAAGTGATAAAAGACGCCTTATCAAAAACCGATTCCGCCAATGCAGCGCTCGTTTCCCAAAAACCAAAAGTAGATTCTGCCGCCATCATTAAAGGCATATTGAATAAAATTGAATTAGCTAAAATTGATTTTACCACCATGAATGCAAAGTTTAAAGTAGATTATGAAACTTTAAAAAATGCAGATAATTATATTGTGAATGCTAGTATTCAAAAGGACAAAGCTATTTATTTAACAGTGAGAGGCGCCCTAGGCGTGATTGGCTTAAAAGCGCTTATTAATAAGGATAGCGTGGTGTTAATTTATCCTTTAAGTAAGAAAGTAGAGCGTAAACCTTTAAGCTATTTGCAAGAAGTCATTAAAATACCTTTTACCTACACAACAGTTCAGGATTTAGTGATAGGCAATCCTATTTTTATGGACAATACTAATATTGTTTCTTATAAAACCAGTAATGGAAAATTGCAAGTGGGTTTAACGGGTGCTTTGTTTAAGTGCCTTATTATTTTAAGTGAAGACAATGCCAAGGTATTAGATTTGAAATTAGATGATATAGATATTAACCAACACCGTACCTGTGAAATTTTCTATAGTGACCATACTATTTATGGGAAGTTTCAATTTCCACAAAATCGCGCTATTTCAATTGCAGCTAGTAATAAGTTAGAAATACATATGGAAGTAAAAGAGTTTGGTTTTGATGAGCCATTAAAATATACTTTTGCCATACCTAAACCTGGCAAAAGAAAATAATTTTTCGGTATAATAAATGACATTATGATTAAAAGGGCTTTATTTATTTTATTTTCTTTAGGCGTGTTTAGCATGCATGCTGCAGCGCAAGCCAATACCTCTAGAGATGACTTGCAAAAACAAGAGCAAACATTAAGAAAAGAATTAGATGAGCTAAATCAGTTATTGGAACAAACTAAAAAAAATAAAAAAAATTCTTTAGGCCAATTGGAGGCTATTAGGAGCAAAATATCAAAAAGAAAATCGCTTATTAATGGTATTGCGAAGCAAGTGAAAATTTTAGATGATGCTATATATAATAATCAACTCGATGTTCAAAAGTTAAATAAGGATTTAGATACCTTAAAAACTAGGTATCAAAAAAGTATTGTATTTGCTTATAAAAGTAGAAGCGGTTATGAGTATTTAAATTTTTTATTTTCTGCGAATAGTTTCAATGATGCCGTAAAAAGAATTACCTATTTAAAAAGTTATAGACAAAATAGAGAAGCGCAAGCGAATGCCATTGATTTATCTCAAAACGATTTAAACGCTAAAATAAATATTTTAGGGGCTAATAAAAAAGACAGGTTGAAGACATTGGAAGTACAACATGAGCAATTAAAGGTATTGGTCGTTGATCAAAAAGAGCAAGATAAAATTGTAAACCAATTAAAAAGCAAGGAGCAGGAGATAACGGCACAAGTACGTCAGAAAGAGGCACAAAGAAGGAAAATGCAGTCTGCTTTATTGACCATTATTAGAAGAGAAACTTTAGAAGCCGAGCGTAAAGAAAAAGAAAGAATAGCCAAATTAAAAGCGGCCAGTGATGCTTCAAAAGCCAGTGCAAAAAATAATGTAGAGGAAGTCGCCTCTAATAAATCAAATACTAGAAATACAAAACTGGCTGCTGTGGAAGGCGGCATAACAAGTACCACTGATAACCGACCTTATTCTGCACTAGAAACCACTGAAGAGGGAAGAGAGGCTTCCATTTTATTTGAAAACAATAAAGGAAACCTGCCATGGCCTGTAGATAGAGGCAATGTGTACATACATTTTGGAGTGGAGAATATTCCGGGCACCAAGTTAAATCGTAAAAGTGATGGTATTGAATTAGCCTTGCCTAAAGGAAGTTCTGTTAAAAGTGTGGCCAACGGAGTGGTAAAATATACCGGCGATATCAATGGCGATTTAACTGTATTTATTCAACATGGAAAATATTTTTCTACCTATACCCATTTAAGTAGTATTAATGTAAGCAAAGACCAAGAAGTGAGGGCAGGCACTTTACTGGGCAAGTCGGGCATTAATTTAGACGGAGAAGGGGCACTACTATTTATGATCAACAATGAAAAAGGGGCTTTCTTTGATCCTGAAAATTGGTTAAAGAATAGAAGATAAATTCAAGTTTCTTTTTCTGCTCATCTTTTTTTATATTACAATCCATTAACCGATTGTTATGTCAAAATACATCTTAGCCTTTGATCAGGGTACCACTAGTAGTCGTGCTATTTTATTTGATCATGAAGGTCAAATGCATGCCACTGCACAAAAAGAATTCCAACAAATTTTTCCAAAGCCAGGATGGGTAGAGCATGATCCTTTAGAAATATGGAGTACACAAATGGGTGTTGCTACCGAAGCCATTAGCATGAAAGGCTTATCGGTGAGTGAAGTGGCAGCCATCGGCATTACCAATCAAAGAGAAACCACAGTGGTTTGGAATAAAACAACTGGACAGCCTATATATAATGCCATTGTTTGGCAGGACAGACGCACGGCCGATTTTTGCGATAATTTAAAAAAACAAGGCCATGCCAAAATGGTCCAAGAAAAAACAGGATTAGTTATTGATTCATATTTTTCTGGCACAAAAATTAATTGGATTTTAGATAATGTAGCAGGTGCCCGCGATTTAGCGAATAAAGGGGAACTTATTTTTGGTACCATTGATACATGGCTAGTTTGGAAATTAACCAATGGGAAAGTACATGTAACCGATGTGACCAATGCTTCACGCACCATGCTATTTAATATTCACACGTTACAGTGGGATACTGAATTATTGAAATTATTAAATGTGCCTATATCCATGTTACCTGAAGTGAAAAGCAGCAGTGAAGTATACGGGCATACTACTCAGCTTTTTGCACACCATGAAATCCCTATTGCAGGAATTGCTGGAGACCAGCAGTCTGCCTTGTTTGGACAAATGTGTACCGAACCTGGTATGGTTAAAAACACCTATGGTACAGGTTGTTTTATGTTAATGCATACGGGTGAAAAAGCGGTAAGTTCTAAAAATAATTTATTAACCACCATTGCTTTACAAATTAATGGACATACTTATTATGCATTAGAAGGCAGTGTATTTATTGGAGGGGCTGTCGTACAGTGGTTAAGAGACGGGCTACATTTAATTAGAAATTCTTCCGAAGTAGAAGCGCTTGCAAAACAAGTGGAGGAAACCGACGGCGTTTATTTAGTACCAGCTTTTGCGGGATTAGGTGCTCCTTACTGGAATCAGCATGCAAGAGGAACCATTGTAGGTATTACGCGAGGCACTACATCGGCTCATATAGCGCGCGCAGCACTTGAAAGTATTGCTTTTCAAAGTTATGATTTATTAAAAGCCATGGAAGCAGATGCAGGTATTCCCATTGCAGAATTAAGAGTAGATGGCGGCGCTACACATAATAATTTACTCATGCAATTTCAGTCGGATATTGTGAATACAAAAGTAACCAGGCCTACCATGGTTGAAACGACTGCACTAGGCGCTGCTTATTTAGCAGGTTTAGCAGTTGGTTTTTGGAAGGATATTGAAGAATTAAGATCGAAATGGCAAATTGATCAAACCTTTCTACCTAACGCCACAGCAGAAAAAAGAAAAGACTGGATTCAAGGTTGGGAGCGCGCTATTAAGGCTACCAATAATTGGTAATTAAAACTTATTTTATAATTTCAATTAAATAAAAATATATGACACCTTTTACCGCTGAATTTTTGGGCACTGCACTTGTCATCACCATTGGAAATGGAGTAGTCGCCAACAATTTATTAAATCATTCAAAAGGGAATAATGGTGGACTTATTACCATTGTACTGGGTTGGGTGATTGCAGTATTTGTAGGAGTATACGCTACTAGTAGTATCAGTGGAGGTCATTTAAATCCGGCGGTGACAATTGCACTAGCCTCTGCAGGTAAGTTTGATTGGGCCTTGGTGCCTTCTTATATTTTAGCCCAAATATTAGGTGCTATGTTAGGCGCATTAATTGTTTGGATGGTCTACAAGGATCATTTTAATGAAACCCAGGATGCGGGGGCAAAACTAGCCGTTTTCTCGACAGGCCCAGCCATTCGTAATATTCCACAAAACTTTATCGTAGAAACCCTGGCCACCATGGTGTTTTTATTAGGGATATTTTTAATTAAACCAGCTGTCTCTGATTTGGGCGCTTTATCTGCTTTACCCGTGGCCTTATTAGTGGGGGGCATTGGCTTTGGACTGGGTGGTCCCACAGGTTGGGCGGTGAATCCAGCCAGGGATTTAGGGCCTAGAATCATGCATTTTATACTGCCTATTAAGGGAAAAGGCAGCAGTGATTGGGGCTATGCGGCTGTGCCTATTTTAGGTCCCATTGTGGGGGGAATTTTAGCTGCGATTATCTACGTACAATTTTTGCAATAAACTACCAATACCTTACCTTTGCAGCCGAAATAGTATATTATGACAACAAATGGTAAAATCAAACAAATTATTGGTGCTGTTGTAGACGTTCAATTCCCTAATCAGCAATCACTTCCTGAAATTTATAATGCGCTTACCATTGTAAGACCAGGTGGTGAAAAATTAATTCTTGAAGTGCAACAACACTTAGGAGAAGATAGTGTACGTGCCATTGCAATGGACGGTACAGAAGGTTTGGTAAGAGGAATGGAAGTAATAGATAGTGGTAAACCCATTTCAATGCCAATAGGCGATGATATATATGGTCGTTTATTTAATGTAACAGGTGATGCTATCGATGGCTTACCTCAATTAGATAAATCAAACGGTCGTCCTATTCACGCAACGCCTCCAAAGTTTGAAGACTTAAGTACTGCAACTGAAGTGTTGTTTACAGGTATTAAAGTCATTGATCTTATTGAGCCTTATGCAAAAGGCGGTAAGATTGGATTGTTTGGTGGTGCGGGTGTAGGTAAAACAGTATTGATTCAAGAGTTAATTAATAATATCGCAAAAGGACACGGTGGTTTATCAGTGTTTGCGGGTGTGGGAGAAAGAACACGTGAGGGTAATGATTTATTGCGTGAGATGATTGAAGCAGGTATCATGAAATATGGTGACGATTTCAAACATAGCATGGAAGAAGGTGGATGGGATTTAAGCAAAGTAAATTTGAAAGAATTAAAAGAATCCAAAGCAACTTTCGTTTTCGGACAAATGAATGAACCTCCGGGAGCACGTGCGCGTGTGGCTTTGAGTGGTTTAACTATTGCAGAATATTTCCGTGATGGAGATGGAACAGGAAAAGGAAAAGATATTTTATTTTTCGTAGATAATATCTTCCGTTTTACACAAGCAGGTTCTGAGGTATCGGCTTTATTAGGTCGTATGCCATCAGCGGTAGGTTACCAACCAACACTCGCAACAGAGATGGGTCTTATGCAAGAGCGTATTACTTCAACGAAGAGTGGTTCTATCACTTCAGTACAAGCGGTATATGTACCTGCGGATGATTTAACCGATCCAGCACCAGCTACTACTTTTGCGCACTTAGATGCAACAACGGTATTGTCTCGTAAAATTGCTGACTTAGGTATTTATCCTGCGGTAGATCCTTTGGATTCTACTTCAAGAATTTTAACACCTGCCATTGTAGGTGCTGCGCATTATGAAACAGCGCAAAAAGTAAAAATGATTTTACAACGTTATAAAGAGCTACAAGATATTATTGCTATCCTTGGAATGGATGAATTAAGTGATGAAGATAAATTAATTGTATCTCGTGCGCGTCGTGTGCAACGTTTCTTATCTCAACCTTTCCATGTGGCAGAACAGTTCACAGGTTTAAAAGGAGTATATGTTTCTATCGAAGATACTATCCGCGGATTCAATGCCATCATGGATGGCGAAGTAGATACTTATCCTGAAGCAGCCTTTAACTTAGTAGGTACTTTAGAAGATGCGGTAGAGAAAGGAAAGAAAATGATGGCACAAGCCTAATTGCTTTAAACGATTATTTTAAACGAACAATATAAATTGCGCAAATGTTATTGGAAATTTTGACACCCGAAAAAAAGCTGTACAGCGGAGAAGTACAAGGCGTTCAGTTGCCAGGCATTGACGGGCTTTTTGAAATATTAGATAAACATGCTCCCTTGGTAAGTGCTTTAGGTATTGGGAAAGTGAAGGTCTTGCAAAAAGGACTTGCTTCAGAAACCTATGCTATACAGGGCGGGTTTGTAGAGGTGATCAATAATAAAGCCACTGTTTTAGTGGAAGGTGTTTTATAAATAACGTTAATAGCATCCTAATTCTTTGGATGTTTTTAAATAATTGTCCCGGTTGCCCATGGTAGTCGGGATTTTTTTTATATTCACATAGCCTTACAGGCTGTATTGAACTTGAGCTTATGAAAAAAACATTTCCTGTCATTTTTATTTTAATTGCACTGTCTATTTTGGGTATTTTATTTATACAAATATCTTGGTTACAGGGCTTAATGTTTTTACAAAAAAACCAATTATCAGATAAGCTTAATCAATCAGGTGTAATGGTATCTAACGATATAGCTAAGAAAATGAATACTGGTTTGTCATTTCGTTTGCCTAAAAAGGGGTTGGGATTAAATGATGACTATCATTTGCACAATTTTGAAGAAACGAATATTTCCGACATATACAACTATGAGGAAATGCAAAAAAAGATAAAATTAGCTTTAGATAAGTATGGATTAAGTGAGCTACATTTTGAATTTGCCGTCGCCGATAAAAAAGGCAATATCGAAATGAAGAGTAAGAAATTTGAAGATGTTTTTTCAGATGAAATTAATACGCTTCAAGCAAGAATTACGGTTATACCTGCTGATATTATGGAACCCACGGGTCCCTTTGAAACCATTATTATTGTAGCTCCCAATATTCGCTATTATTTATTACGCTCTTTATTATGGGTAATTGTTGGGGTGGTAGTTTTTATTATTGTGGTATTAGCTGCTTTCTTTATCACTATTCGTTCATTAATGACACAGCGAAAATTAGTAGAGATAAAAAGAGACTTCATTAATAATATGACCCATGAGCTTAAAACACCACTAGCCACTATATCACTAGCAGTAGACGCTTTAAAAAGTACCAAGGTGAATACCGATCCTAAGTCCGTAGATTATTTTAGTACTATTATTAAGGAAGAGAATGTAAGAATGAATAAACATGTAGAAACTATTCTGCAAGCAGCACAATTAGATAAAAAGGAAAACGAGCTCAATAAGCAAGAAGTGGAATTACATGATTTAATATTAGGGGTGGTAGATAGTTTTAAATTACAATTAGAGGGTAAACCTTCCAATGTGCAAACTATTCTAGAGGCCAGCCCTTCCACCATTAAGGTAGACGAAGAACATATACTGCATGTACTCTCTAATTTAATAGATAATGCGATAAAGTATTCAAAAAGTGAGATAGATATTACCATTCAAACCAAGACTTTGAATAACAAAACCTGTATTCGAATTATTGATAAAGGGATAGGAATGGACGCCAATGCAAGAAAACATATTTTTGAAAAATTTTACAGAGCGCATTCGGGTAATGTGCATGATGTAAAAGGGTATGGTTTAGGAATGAGTTATGTGAAATGGGTGATTGATTCACATAAAGGTCAAATCACAGTGCATAGCGAAACAGGTATAGGTACAGCTATTGAAATTATACTCCCTAATTAATTAATTAATCTTACTCGTTGATCGCAAAATAACAACCATCTCCGTAACTTAAAAAGCGGTATTGGTTTTCTATAGCATGCAGGTAAATGTTTTTCCACTGATCTCCTGTAATAGCTGCAATAATTAAAAGCAAGGTCGATTTTGGTTGGTGAAAATTAGTCACCAAGCCATTCGCTATTTTAAATGTATAACCAGGTACAATCATTAATTGAGTACTGGTAATAAGTTGGTCTATTTGATGTGATTGCATCCAACCTAGTAATGTACCAAGTGCATCTTTCACTGTTATTGAAGACCTTGTATTTTTAGTTGCATTATCAGACTCACTGCCAGCATCATACGCGTCCCACTGCATTAAGTGTAGGTCCTTGCTTTCTTGCAGGCTTGGATTATTTATTAATTTCACGCCTAACCAATACAAGGTTTCTATTGTACGCAAGGTAGTGGTACCCACTGCAATGACTGGGGTATACTTGTCTGGATTGAATTCTTTTTGATTTGCGATATCTATTAAATGAGTGAGGGTTGCAGTCGTAATTTCAAAAACTTCCGCATGCATTTCATGATCGGTAATATGATCCGTTTTTACGGGCATAAAGGTACCAGCTCCTACATGTAGACTAATAAATTCAGTACTGCAATTTTTTTGAGCAAGTGAATCAAATATAGCAGCATTAAAATGCAGGCCTGCTGTAGGCGCTGCTACCGAACCTTCTTGTTTAGCATAAGTAGTTTGGTATCTATCTTTATCTTCTTGCGTAGTAGCGCGTTGAATATAGGGAGGCAGTGGGATGGTCCCAATATGCTCCATAATTTCAGAGAATCTTATGGTGTCATTATCCCAGGAAAATTCAATTAAAAATTTTCCATCTATTAATTTTATTTTCTTAGCGCGCACTTTAATAGTGACTTGATTATTATTATTATTATTATCGTAATTATTATGATCGTTATTATTTATAGCTACTTTATCTTTTCCATTATTCGATGGTGTAATAAGTTCAAATTCTTTTTCTAAAAAATCTTCTTTCCACTTTTTAGCACCACCTACTAAACAGATCCACTCTACTTTTTGAGTAGCCTGCATAGCCATGGAGATAGGTTGAAATGCAGCACTGGGCTCTAAACAAAAAATTTCAATCGTAGTATTGTTTGCTTTTTGAAAATGAATTCTTGCAGCAATCACTTTGCTATTATTAAAATACAGCGCAGCTTTTTCAGGAATGAAATTTGCAATATGCTGGTAAGTGCTTTCTGCAATGATCTCTTTATTCCATACTAATAGCTTACTATCCGATCTATTAGCAGCAGGCGTATAGGCAATAAGTTGGTCTGGTAAAGGGTAGTCAAAATCCTGAATAGGTAGGCTAATAGCTGGCTTCATAGCCCAAAGGTACATATTGCCTTGATTTTCACTACAATTCACCTCTTTTTCACATAAAAAACAGGCTTTTCCACAGGTTTGCACAGTCCTAAATGTGCAATTCTGGTAAAACCATTCTGAAACGCACTACTGTGTTGATTTTCAGCTTGGTTTATTTCTTGTGGAAAACTAGAACCCCTGTTTTAGCCTTTAAAAGTGGGAAATTGTGTTAATTTGTGTGAACAAGTGGTAAAAATCACTCTAATTATTAACAATGACAGGCTTTCACGGAGAATATCAATCAACTATCGACGCAAAAGGGCGTTTCCATTTACCTGGCAGTCTTAAAAAACAGCTAGCGGAAGGGGAGAACCATTTTATTGTTAGTAGAGGCTTTGAGAAGTGCTTGACACTTTATCCGTTGAAAAGCTGGCAAAGTATATTAGATCGAATTAGCCAGTTGAACGATTTTGATCCAAAAGTGCGTCAGTTCAGACGTCAATTTCTTGGAGGAGCCACCGAAGTAGAATTGGATGCAGCAGGAAGAATTTTATTGCCACCTACTTTACGTGAATTTGCTTTACCAGGTAAGGAGATTGTTTTAGCCGCCGCTTTAGATCGTTTTGAAATTTGGGATGCAAGTAAGTACAAACAGCTCTTTGAAGATTTCTCTGCAGATGCATTTAGTAATTTGGCGCAGGAAGTAATGGCAGGAATTAAAAATCAAGATTAAGTAAAACAGATGCAAAATCAAACCATTGATTCCAACGCATCTGAAGCTTTTGCTTCTTCTTATCATATTCCAGTATTATTTCAAGAATGCTTGTCTCATCTAAACATAAAACCAAATGGTATTTATGTAGATGCCACATTTGGTGGTGGGGGTCATAGTAAGGGTATCTTATCTATGCTTGGCCCTGAAGGACGACTTATTGCTTTTGATCAAGATGTCGATGCGCAACAAAATTTACCAAAAGATAATCGCCTTGTTTTTATTCCAGAAAATTTCAAGTATCTACAACGTTTTCTGCGTTTAAATAAAATAGATCAAGTAGATGGTATACTTGCCGACTTAGGCGTAAGTAGTCATCAGTTTGATGAAGGTACAAGAGGTTTTTCAACTAGATATGATGGTCCTTTTGATATGCGTATGGATCAACGTCAAAGCCAAACAGCCGCACAAATTATTGAATCTTATGCTGAAGCAGCACTACATAAAATGTTTGAACAATATGGCGAGGTAACGAACTCTAAAACTTTAGCCAAGCATATTGCCACGCAGCGTAAACATGTTAAAATAAATACAGTTCAAGATTTTAAAACATTTATCGCGCCTGTAGTCAAGGGAAATCCTAATAAATATTGGGCACAAGTTTTTCAAGCCATAAGAATAGAAGTGAATGAGGAAATGGATGCACTTATAGAATTTTTAAAGCAGCTTCCTTTAGTAGTAAAGCCAGGAGGTCGCGCGGTGATTATCACTTTCCATTCCATCGAAGATCGTTTTGTAAAAAATGCTTTTCGAGTGTCGCAAGAAGAAGCCGAAGATGCCCATCCTTTTTTATCCGTAGAAAAGGAAGTTTTATGGAAGATCATTACAAAAAAACCTGTAGTGGCTTCTGAAAAAGAGATGAAAGAAAACAATCGAAGCAGAAGCGCAAAAATGCGTGCTGCCGAAAGAGTATAATAGTATGTCCGTACCCATTAACCCAGCCCCTAAGAATACTATAAAAAGTATTCTTAATTATCAGTGGATTGTTATGAACATTAGTTTCTTTTTGTTCCTAGCATTCATCGCTATCCTCTACATAGCGAATGGGCATCTTACCGACAAAACAATCCGACGCATAAATACTACGCAAAAAGAACTGAAAGAACTTCAGTTTGAATATAAGACTATTAAGTCTGAACTAATGCGTCGTAGTCGTGCCATTGAAGTACAAAATGCAATGGCGCCTTATGGTTTAGTGGTTTCTAAAGAAATGCCTATTAGACTAGCTATTGAAAATAAAATTAAAGCTCCCCATAAAAATTAATAATGGACGTAAAACGCGACATATTATGGAGGGTTTACTTAAGTTTCATACTTATTGTACTAGTGTGTATCCTTATTTTAGGAAAGGCCTTCTATATACAGCAAGTTCAAGGAAAGTATTGGAGAAGCTTAAGTGATAGTTTACATCAAAGAATTGTTGAAATTCCTGCAGCGAGAGGTACTATCTATAGTGAAGACGGACAAATGTTAAGTACCAATATTCCTCAGTTTGATATTTACATTGATTTTAGAGTAAGTCCACTACACGAAAAAACTGGCATTCTATTTAGAACCCATATCGATTCATTAAGTATAAGTTTAGCAGATTTATTTAAGGATAAGTCGGCTGAAAAATATAAAGAGGAGTTAACAAAGGCCTATGAAGCCAGCGAAGGTAATTATGAGTTGAGAAAGAAAATCTCTTATAGAGATTATTTACAGTTAATAAAATTTCCTTTATTTAAATTAGGCAGGTATAAGAGTGGTATGATTGCGGAGGAAAAAAATATACGATTAAACCCTTATGAAAATATTGGCTATAGAACTATTGGACTCGCTAGAGATGAAAATAAAGTAGGCTTAGAAAAGTCTTATGATACCGTTTTGAATGGTCGTAATGGTCGTCAATTAGTGCGTGCTATCGCAGGCGGCGTAACGGTTCCAGTGCAGGAAGGTGAATTTGAAATTGCGCCTGAAACAGGCAAGGATATAGTAAGCACTATTGATGTTTTCATACAAGAAGTTACCGAAAATGCATTGAAGAAGATGATGATTCAAAATGACGCGCGTTCTGGTGTAGCCATGGTTATGGAAGTCAAAACAGGGAAAATTAAAGCTATTGCCAACTTAGGTAAAATAGGCGATGGTGTATATACTGAAGATTTAAATTACGCTACAAGGGTTACTGAACCGGGTTCTACATTTAAATTAGTCACTTTACTTTCTGCATTAGAAGATAAAAAAGTAAGCTTAGCTTCTAAAGTAAATTTAGAAGGGGGTACTTGGAATTATGCAGGAAGAGTAGTAAGAGATGCAGAAAATCATGGTAAGCATGAGGCCACTGTATTAGAAGCATTTGAAGAAAGTTCAAATGTGGGTATGGCTAAATTAGCTGTTACTTATTTTAATGATAATCCACAAGCATATTTTAAACATTTATCTAAATTAAGAATTGATACTACTTCAGGTATTGATTTAATGGGAGAGGGATACCCATTACTTATTAAGCCGAATAGTAAAAGATGGGGCCCCACTACACTTCCTTGGATGGCATTTGGTTATAATATTGCCATTGCGCCTATTCAAACTTTAACAATGTATAATAGTATTGCGAATAATGGTGTGATGATGCGCCCCTATTTAGTGAATGCTATTAAAGAAGAAGGAAAGATTCTTAAAACAATGAGTCCTAAAGCTTATGAAGGGATGGTTTGTTCGCCTTCAACCATTAAGGACTTACATACGGCACTTGAGGGTGTGTGTACCAATGGTACCGCTAAAAAATTATTTATAAATAGCTTGTATAAAGTAGGTGGAAAAACAGGAACAGCCTTGGTGGCCGATGGAAATAAAGGCTATGCCGATGCTATTTTTCAATCCTCTTTTGTAGGTTATTTCCCAGCAGACAATCCTCAATATACCATTGCAGTTATTATTATTAATCATCCACACGCGGCTAATCATTTTGGCGCCTCAGTAGCTGGCCCAGTATTTAAAGAAATTGCTGACAGGTTATACTCTACTTATATACAAAACAAATTAGATATCGCACCTGTATTCTCCGTCAAGGATAGTTCATTGTTTAATTATAGTATTTCAAAAATATCATTACAAACTGTAGCCAAGCAATTATCTATTCCTTATCAAGACTCTTCAATGGCTTCCAATAATTGGATACAATTAGAAGGGAAAGGAAAAAATATAAAAGCAGCTACACAAATTATTTCAGATACCACTATGCCCAATATGACGGGTATGAAATTACAAGATGCCTTATGGCTTTGTGAGAAAAAGGGATTGCTAGTGAAATGTGTGGGTAAAGGTAAAGTGGTAAAACAAAGTATTGCTCAAGGAGAACTTATTATTAAAGGACAACAAATTCAAATTGATTTAAATTAATGAAATCATTACAATCTATATTATTTGGGGTGGCTCTAAGAGAGGTAGTAGGAACTACCCAACAAGAAGTGATCGCTATACAAATAGATTCTAGAAAAATAATCAAAGGCGCTGTATTTGTGGCTATCAAAGGTTTACAATCAGATGGCCATTCTTTTATACCTACTGCTATTGAAAAAGGAGCCACTGTAATTATTTGTGAAAATAAACCAGCAAGCTTAGTGGAGGCGATTACTTATATAATGGTGGAGAATACTCAAGAAGCAGTGGCTATTATGGCACATCAATTTTATGATGAGCCTTCTACGCATGTAAAATTAGTAGGGGTAACTGGCACCAATGGTAAAACAACAGTGGCTACCTTATTGTATAAATTATTTTCTGAATTAGGGTATACCTGCGGCTTAATAAGTACAGTTCAAAATCATATTGGAACAGAAATCATAGCAGCTACGCATACTACACCAGATACCATACAATTAAATGCATTATTGCAAAAAATGGTAGAGGCAGGCTGTACGCATGTATTTATGGAAGTGAGTAGCCATGCCATTGTTCAACACCGCATTACTGGATTGCAATTCGTAGGAGGGGCTTTTACCAATATCACCCATGACCATTTAGATTATCATAAAACTTTTGAAGCTTATATAGAAGCCAAAAAAACTTTCTTTGATCAATTACCTGCTAACGCTTTTGCAATAAGCAATTTGGATGATAAAAATGGTGCTGCAATACTTGCAAATACCAAGGCCACTAAATTAACTTATGCCATTCATGCACCTGCTACCTATAAAGGTAAAATTTTAGAAAATCAATTAAGCGGACTAGTGATGCTTGTGAATGATATTGAAGTGCATTGCCGTTTAATTGGCACATTTAATGCGTATAATTTATTAGCAGTCTACGGAGTTGCCATTCAATTGGGTGAGAAAACTACAGAAGTATTAACTGTGTTGAGTGCTTTAACAGGTGCAGAAGGACGATTTGATTATATCGTAAGTACAGAAAAAATTATTGGCATTATTGATTACGCGCATACACCAGACGCCTTAGAGAATGTTTTAACCACTATTGCTAAGTTAAGAAAGGGGAATGAAACAGTTATTACTGTAGTGGGTTGCGGAGGAGATAGAGACAAAACCAAAAGGCCCATTATGGCGCAGGTGGCTTGTGACTTAAGTAATAAAGTATTTTTTACTAGCGACAATCCAAGATCAGAAGATCCTAATCAAATTATTAAGGATATGGAAGAAGGCTTGACTAGTGCTGCTAAAAGAAAGTACATCAATATCGTAGATAGAAAAGAAGCCATAAAAGCGGCTGTAAGTTTTGCAAAATCGGGTGATATTATTTTAATAGCAGGTAAGGGGCATGAGAAGTATCAGGATATTAAAGGCGTCAAACACGATTTTGATGACAAAAAAGTATTAGCCAACCAATTTAAAGAATTAGAAAAATAATCAATATGCTGTATCAATTATTTTCTTGGCTTGATAAAACATTTAATATCCCAGGTTTGGGGGCCTTTCAGTTCTTGACTTTTAGAATTGCTATGGCTATTTTAATGTCTTTATTTATAGCTACTGTCTATGGTAAAAAAATAATACTTTTTTTACAACGCAAACAAATTGGTGAAACTGTTAGAGACTTAGGCTTAGCGGGGGAGCAACAAAAAAAGGGAACCCCTACAATGGGCGGTATTATTATCTTATTAAGTATTTTAATTCCTACTTTATTATTTGCTAACCTAGATAAAGTATATATACGTTTGATGATACTATGCACAGTGTGGTTGGGCCTTATTGGTTTTTTAGATGATTACTTTAAAATCAGAGCAAGAAAACAAGCACAAGCTCAAGGCGGTGCGTACAAAAAGCAAAATAGTGATGGGTTAGCAGGCGTCTCAAAAATTATTGGTCAAGTTGGACTTGGCATTATTATAGGTGTTACACTTTATTTTAGTAATGCTGTCACAGTGGAAAGAGAAATTGTCTCTACAACTATTTCTGAAAGTTTACAAAAAGGGGAGAAAGTAGCAAAGGGTGCAGATGTAGTTGTAAGAAAAATTAATGGAGTGGAAAGACGTTTTGTAAAAGTTAAAACGCCCATTACGACTATTCCTTTTGTAAAGAATCATGAATTTAATTATAGTAAAATAATTAGTTGGATAGGACCAGGCGCTGAAAAGTATACTTGGATTGTATATATCCTTATTGTCACTTTCATTATCACTGCTGTTTCTAATGGAGCTAATTTAACCGATGGTTTAGACGGACTAGCTGCTGGTGTATCTGCCATTATTGGAGCAGCGTTGGGCATATTTGTGTATGTAAGTGGTAACTATGTATTTGCCGATTATTTGAATGTAATGTACATACCTAATTTAGGTGAGTTATCCATTTTTGTAGGTGCCTTTGTGGGAGCCTGTATTGGTTTTTTATGGTACAATGCATATCCAGCGCAGGTTTTCATGGGCGATACAGGAAGCCTAGCCTTAGGAGGTATCATCGCATCACTTGCCATTATTGTTAGAAAAGAATTATTGATTCCTATTTTCTGCGGTGTGTTTTTAATAGAAAATTTATCTGTTATTATTCAAGTGAGTTATTTCAAATACACAAAGAAAAAATATGGGGAAGGAAGAAGAGTGTTTTTAATGAGCCCACTACATCATCATTATCAAAAGAAAGGATTTCACGAAAGTAAGATAGCAGTTCGTTTTTGGATTATTACTATTTTATTGGTAGTGGCTTCTATATTAACCTTGAAAACAAGATAAAGCATTGGCAAAAAAATTAGTCATATTAGGTGCAGGTGAAAGCGGAGTAGGTGCTGCTTTATTAGCTAAACAAAAAGGCTATGAAGTATTTGTATCCGATGGCGGTGCTATCAAGGCTAATTTTCAAAAAGAATTAGAAGATAACGGCATTGAGTTTGAATCCGGATCGCATAATGTAGACAGAATATTAGCATCAAGTGAAGTGATTAAAAGTCCAGGCATACCAGAAAAAAATGAAATGGTAAAAACCATTAGAGCCAAAGGTATACCCGTAATAAGTGAAATTGAATTTGGTTATAGGTATAAGGGCAGTAGTAAAATTGCAGCTATTACAGGAAGTAATGGTAAAAGTACAACGACTGCTTTATTATATCATATTTGTAAACTAGTGAACGAAGATGTAGCCATGGTAGGTAATATTGGTTACTCATTCGCCAGACAAATTGCCCAAGCACCTAAGGCTTTATATATTATTGAAGTGAGCTCTTTTCAATTAGACGACATTCAATATTTCAAACCAGAGATTGCCATTTTGTTAAATATTACAGAAGATCATTTAGATAGGTATGATCACCAATTCGAAAATTATATTAAAAGCAAGTTTAGAATTATAGAGAATCAAACTTCAGAAGACTATTTCATCTATTGTATAGATGATGAAACCATCGTAAAACATCTAGAACTACTAACCATCAATACTAACCCACTACCATTTTCTATGAAACAAGAAGTAAAAAAAGGAGGCTACATCAAGAACGATCAAATGATGTTAAAAATCCAAGAAGAACGTGTTACTATGAGCATTTATGATTTTGCCTTAAAAGGAAAGCATAATGCTTATAACACCATGGCTGCAAGCATTGCAGCTACTACCTTAGGTATCAGAAAGGAAAAAATTCGCGAAGCAGTAAGCAATTTCCACAGTCTAGAACATAGAATGGAATTTGTAGCCACTGTAAGAGGCGTTGATTTCATTAATGATAGCAAGGCCACCAATGTAAATAGTACTTGGTATGCACTGGAGAGCATGCAAAAAAGCACTGTTTTAATTTTAGGCGGTGTAGACAAAGGGAACGATTATGAATTGATAGCTGACTTAGTGAAAGAAAAAGTAAAGGCTATTATTTGTATGGGTACTGACAATAAAAAAATCATTGAATTTTTTAAGGATAAAGTAAAAACTATTGTAGAAGTAGATAGTGCTAAAAAAGCGGTAAATGCTTCTTTCAAGTTAGCCGAAAAAGGCGACTTGGTATTAATGAGTCCTGCTTGTGCTAGTTTTGATTTATTTAAAAATTATGAAGATAGAGGTCGTCAATTTAAAGAGTCTGTAAAAGAACTATAATTTCTGTAAAAGCACTATTATTTATGTTTAACGATACTACAGACAAATTATTTTCACAAATGCCCACTATTGGTGGGATGAAAGATCATTTAGACCAAAGAACGAGGGGGGATAGATACATATGGGGGTTAGTCATTGTATTATCACTTATTTCTATATTGGTAGTGTATAGTGCTACTGGTTCATTGGCTTATAAAATGTATCGTGGAAATACAAGTGTGTATTTAATTAAGCAAGTCATATTTACTTTAGTAGGCCTAGTAGTTATTTTTGGTTTACATCGTGTGAACTATACAGTCTTTTCAAGAATAGCCACTATTTTATTTATGTTGTCTATTCCTTTATTAATATATACTTTATTTTTTGGGGCAAAAATTAATGAAGGAAGTAGGTGGATCAAATTGCCTATCATTAATTTAACCATCCAGACAAGTGATTTAGCCAAGCTGGCTTTATTCATGTATCTGTCTAAGATGTTAAGTAAGAAGCAGGAAGTTATCAAAGACTTTAAAACCGGATTTTTACCAGTTATCACACCTGTTTTAATTATTTGTGCTTTAATTATGCCAGCGAATTTATCAAATGCACTTTTAACTGGAGCCACTTCATTATTACTTATGTTTATTGGTCGAGTAAGCATCAAGCATATTTTATTAACTATTCTAGTGGCCATGATACCAGTGGTTATCATAGTGAGTGTAGCTATGGCTACGCATTCTAGTAAATCAAAGGACGGGAGTCCTTTGGTAGCAGAAAAAATGAAAAGCTTTGGACGTTTTGGTACTTGGGTAAATAGGGTTCAAGATTTTATGTATGCCAAGGACAATGACGTGCCCTATCAAGTGCAGCAAGCAAAAATTGCGATTGCGAATGGAGGTATTTTTATGGGATTAGGTCCGGGTAATAGCAGACAAAGAAATTTTCTTCCACAAGCCTATAACGATTTTATTTACGCAGTCATTATTGAAGAATATGGATTACTAGGCGGTGCCTTTATTATTTTTATTTATATCGTTTTCTTATTTAGATGTATAAGAATATTTAGAAGATGTCCCTATGCCTTTGGTGCCTTTTTAGCATTGGGATTAAGTTTCACTTTAATTATACAAGCTATTGCCAATATGGCGGTGAATGTAAATATAGTACCCGTTACTGGTGTGACTTTGCCACTTGTAAGTATGGGAGGAAGTTCTTTCATCTTTACCTGCTGTTCGATAGGACTCATATTAAGTGTAGCTAGAAACGTAGAGCAAATGGAAGGCAGGGCACCTGAAGAAACAGAGATTGAAATACCAGCTGATAACGAAGACTTAGACACAGAAAATAATGTCATTGAAGCAAAAGCATAATATATTACGCATCATCATTGCAGGTGGTGGCACGGGAGGTCATATTTTTCCCGCCGTTGCTGTAGCGCAAGCCATCAAAGCTTTAGCACCTGATGCTGTTATTTTATTTGTGGGTGCTTTAGGCAAAATGGAAATGGAAAAAGTGCCCCAAACAGGGTTTGAGATTAAAGGCATTACCATTGCGGGTTTTAATAGGTCTCAGTTATTAAAAAATATTTCGTTGCCTTGGAAACTTTTAAAAAGCTTTTTTCAAGTAAGTACTATTTTTAAATCATTTAAGCCCAATGCTGTATTTGGAGTAGGAGGCTATTCTAGTTTTCCTGTTTTAAAATATGCACAAACAAAAAATATCCCCACTTATATACATGAGTCAAATGCCTTTGCAGGCAAGGCCAATACTTGGCTAGCTAAAAATGCCATTAAAATATTTACGGGCACTATGGGTATGGAAGCTTTTTTTCCTGCGTCTAAAATTTTAGTAACTGGCAACCCCATTAGAAAAAATATAATTGAACATTCTTATACCAAGCAAACTGCTTTAGAGGTATTTAATTTAGAAGTCACTAAGAAAACTATTTTGGTTATTGGCGGAAGTTTAGGCGCTAGCTCTATTAATAAAGCTATTCAAGCCAATTTAGTTCTCTTCTTTGAAAAAAATATTCAATTGATTTGGCAAACTGGAAAACCAAATGCAGAAATGTACGCGGCATCGGCCCATAGTTATGAAAATGTATTTGTGCATTCATTTCTAGATAATATGAGCGCCGCTTACGCTGCAGCAGATATTGTTATAAGTAGGTCTGGCGCTATGGCTGTAGCTGAAATTTGCATTACAGGTAAGCCTGCTGTATTTGTGCCTTATCCACTGGCTGCGGAAGACCATCAGACTTATAATGCCATGACGCTAGTAAATAAAAATGCAGCTGCTATGGTGAAAGATAAAGAAGTAGGTAATGATTTAATTCCTAGCGTTCTAGAATTATTAAGTAGTGAAGAGCAAATGCAGGCAATGAAAAATAATATAAAGGCTTTTGCATTTACGAATGCAGATGAAATAATTGCGAAAGAAATTTTGAAACAAGTAAATGAATAGTTGAAAGATGAATCCGTTAACAAATTGTAAGAACATTTATTTTATTGGTATTGGAGGCATTGGTATGAGTGCTTTAGCAAGGTATTTTAATACACAAGGCGTGGTAGTAAGTGGATACGATAAAACACCCACACTATTAACCGACGCTTTAATAAAAGAAGGTATACAAATTCATTTTGAAGACGATCTAAACAAAATGGATAGAGCGGCAACAGTGATTGTATATACGCCAGCTATACCAGCTGAGCATGGGGAATTAAATTATTATAGAGATAACAAATACCTGGTGGTGAAAAGAAGTGATGTACTTCAATGGATTACCGAAAACGCTTACACTATTGCTATTGCAGGTACCCATGGTAAAACCACCACTACTTCTATGACAGCGCATATACTGCGTCATACAGGGTATGGCTGTAATGCTTTTTTAGGGGGCATTGCTACTAATTATGATACTAACTTTTGGAGTCATGAAAAAAATGTAGTGGTAGTGGAGGCCGATGAGTACGATCGTAGCTTTTTAAAATTAGCCCCCAATATTGCTGTCATTACTGCAGTTGACCCAGACCACCTAGATATTTATGGCACAGCAGAAGAAGTAGTGAAGGCCTTTGGTGAATTTTCTGATAAAATAAAACCAGGCGGTGTTCTCATACAAAAATTTGGTACTGAATTTAATACCAATACAAATAATAAGACAGTACTTTCTTATGGGTATAATCATAATGAAGCCTCTTATCATACAAGTAATTTAAAAGTGGTAGAAGGTTCTTATCATTTTGATTTAGTGCATCCCGCTGGTATTTGCAAGAATATAATGCTGAATATGGGAGGCTTGCATAATGTTGAAAATGTAAGTGCTGCCATAGCTATTGCTTTAAGCTTGGAAATTGATGAAGTAAAAATAAAAGAAGCGGTAGCTGGTTTTACAGGGGTGAAAAGAAGATTTGAGTATAAGGTAAAGACAGCAAATAAAGTATTGATAGACGATTATGCGCATCACCCGGAAGAATTAAATGCTTTAATAACTGGTGTGCGTAGTTTGTATCCTACTGAAAAAATGGTATTAGTTTTTCAACCCCACTTATATAGCAGAACCAAGGACCAGTGCGATGGTTTTGTAGCCACCTTAGACAAGGCAGATGAAGTTATCTTACTACCTATTTATCCAGCGCGTGAGCTTCCAATGGAAGGGGTGACTAGTGAAATGTTATTAGATAAAATGAAATTGAGTCATAAAAAAGTAATGTCAAAAGAAGAATTATTTGATTGGGCCGCTACTACAGAAGACAAACTTATTGTAATGGCAGGGGCCGGCGATATTGATACTTGTATTTTAAAAGTTCAAGAAATTCTTACAAAAAAATAAATGAAGCACTGGCAAACCATATTAGTTAGAGTTCTTTGGAGTATAGCAGGCGCTGCGCTTATTGTATTATTTGTAGTTGCCTGGAAAGCCAAAGAAGAAAAAAAATGTAGTTCTATTCAAATTGAATTAGTGGGTGAAAATACGGCTGCCTTATTTATGGATGAAAAAGAAAT